>DAOVYZ010000176.1 GCA_030635365.1 Bacteroidales bacterium | reverse complement strand
TTAATTGCAATGGATTTACCGGAGAAATAATTGGAGTAGTTAAAGATTTTCATTTTAGGACTTTACAAAAAAAGATAGAACCTTTATTTATTCAATTTAATCCAGAGAATTGGTTATATCTTTTTATAAAACTAAAAGAAAATGATAGAAATACCTTAAATTATATCAAATCATCAATTGAAAAATTTGAGAACAAGGGTTATCCGATAGAATTTAAGGTTTTAGAAGATGATTTTAATAATTTATACAGCCCGATAAGAAGAATGGCTTATTCAACAATAGTTTTTGCAATAACAGCATTTATACTGTCTATTATTGGATTAATTGCAGTAATCTCATTTTTAGAAAAGAAAAAACAAAAAGAATTTGCCATCAAAAAAGTGTTTGGAGCGCAAACAAATAGAATTATACGAGATTTTATAATAGAGCTATCGTGGTATATAGTGCCTTCAATTCTAATTTCTGCTATTATTGGTTATTATGGCACAAAGGAATGGTTGCAAAATTTTGTGTATCAAACATCTTATCCATATTTTCAACTTATTACAACAATTTTTCTAATATATTTTCTTATTATAATATTAGTATATTTTAAGGTAAGAAAAACAACTAACTTAAACCCAAGTGAGACTTTGAAATATGAGTAAATAAAAGATAAACTGCAACCTAACGCTAATTACTATTTAATACATTTAGCCTAGGTCGTTTAAATAACTCTTCAAGCTAATTGACCAACTATTAGTAACAATAAATTATGATTAATTGTAATAAAACCCTATTGATAAAAAATGCCTTTCCCAAACTATAAACAACTCGATGCAATGGACTGCGGTCCATCCTGTTTAAGGATGATTGCAAAACATTATGGTAAAAACTACTCACTACAAACTTTACGCGATAAAAGCTACATTACCCGTGAAGGGGTTTCCATGCTTGGAATAAGTGATGCTGCAGAATCTATCGTATTTCGTACAAAGGTTGTTAAAAATAATCTTTGATGAATGAATGAATGAAGTTCTAATGCAATGTATAGGTCATCGGAATCAAGAATACTTTGTGGTTGTATATAAAATAACAAATTTCAGCGTCACTTTTCAATAAAAAATATTTGATATCGTACTAAACCATTAAAATTTAAAATCGGTTTCATGCTAAAACATTTAATAAAAGCTTTTACCAACAACTTAAATTAAACATTACATGCATTATATTTCTTAATGCTCACATTAGGGTTTACAATTCTTTTATAAAGTACCTGCAATTATACTTTCAGCCTTAATTGGCTATTCTGGAACATAATAATGGCTACAAAGCTTTGTGTATCAAACATCATATCAATTTTCATAATATTTTTCCTTATAATATAACATTGATATACATTAAAGTGCAAAAAACAACAATATGAATCCATGTGTAACATTAAAATGAATAACTAAAAACCACAATGTTGTGGCTTGTTTTATTTATTATTACTTCCAAAGAAATAAATAATTATAAAATTTATTTAATTTGCATTTTTAATCAATTTATACTTTTTATGAATGAAAATTAAATACCTGGATTTAATTGAACAAACTTTCGATTTTCCACAAGAAGAGTTTGTTTTGGATGGTGAAAATTTACTTTTTCACAATATCCCATTAATGGATATTATTGAAAAATATAAAACCCCACTAAAGTTTACTTACCTTCCGCAAATTTCCAATCAAATACAAAGAGTAAAAAAATGGTTCGGTAAAGCAATGGGAAATGTAAATTACAAAAGTAAATAGCATTATTGCTATTGTACCAAAAGCTCTCATTTTAAGCATGTTTTGAACGAAGCCTTAAAAAATGATATTCATATTGAGACATCTTCTGCCTATGATATAAACATTGTTGAAGAATTATACAAAGACAAAAGAATTACCAAATCAACATACATCATATGCAATGGATTTAAGCGAAATCAATATCTGGAAAATATTGCAAAGCTGCTTAACAATGGATTTAAGAATACTATTCCAATTATCGATAATTATAAAGAATTAGATAAATTAGAAGAACTAACTGATGTTCCTTTTGAAATAGGAATTCGAATTGCTTCAGAAGAAGAACCTAAATTCGAGTTTTATACCTCACGTTTAGGAATAGGATATAAAAACATTGTTAACTTTTATTTGAAGCAAGTAAAAAATCATCCAAATATTAAGTTAAAAATGCTGCATTTCTTTATTAATACGGGGATAAAAGATAATGCATATTACTGGAGTGAATTAACAAAATGTTTAAATGTTTATGGGGAACTAAAAAAAGTTTGCCCCGAACTTGATTCTTTAAATATTGGGGGAGGATTTCCAACAAAGAATAGTCTTTCATTTGATTACGACTATGAATATATTATAGATGAGATTGTTTCACAGATAAAGATTTACTGTGAATTAAATAATTTAAAAGAACCGAATCTATTTACTGAATTTGGGTCTTTTACAGTTGGTGGAAGTGGTGGTATCATTTATTCTGTCTTAGGCCAAAAAAAGCAAAATGATAAAGAAGCCTGGAATATGATAGATAGCTCATTTATGACTACTTTACCCGATAGTTGGGCTGTTAATAAAAAATTTATTATGCTGCCAATAAATAGGTGGAATAATACTTATGAAAGAGTATTTCTGGGAGGCCTTACTTGTGATAGTGATGATTACTACAATTCCGAACAACATATAAATGCCATTTATCTTCCAAAATATAATCCAGATGATACATTATATATTGGATTTTTCAATACAGGTGCATATCAAGATTCATTAGGTGGCTATGGGGGTTTACAACATTGTCTTATTCCGGGGCCAAAACAAATTATTATTGATAAAAACAAAAATGGCAATTTTAAAACAAAATTACTCTCTAAAGAACAAACACCATCTGATATGTTAAAAATTCTTGGATATTTATAATCTAAAAATTCTGCTAATATTTAAATGACCTTCACTAGAATTTTTGATAATTATGCCCAATTTATATCAATAAACCTCGAGTATTGAAACTCAAGATTTTTATTTTAACATTGTTTTCCCTATATTTAGAGACAATCAGATAATTTTACTTTAATAAATTATTTAAATGATATTAATTAATATCACATTCAATTTCAATTTTTTGCCATTGCTAATTATAATAATTTGTGCATGGTTAATTCCTATTTTATTATCTTTTTTTAAAATTGAGCAAATCCCTTCAGTAATTGTAGAGATTATTGTTGGGTTTATTATTGGCCAGTATTTTTTTGACTTATTTACGCCTGATTCTATTATTGCTTTAGATGTACTTGCATTATCCGGGTTTATCTTTCTAATGTTTTTAAGCGGACTAGAAATTGATGCTGATCAATTATTTGCATCTATACCTAAAAGAAAAATAACATACGCTCGATTTATTAAAAACCCCCTCCTCGTTGGATTAACATTTTTTATATTATCGGTAGCATTATCTTATATTGCAACTATAGCCTTATCAAGTATTATTGAGATTAATAACATTTGGTATTTTTCTTTAATCATGATTACAACATCGGTAGGTATCATATTGCCTGTTTTAAAAAACAGAGGTGAGATTAATGAACGATTTGGACAAATGATTATGGTTGCCGCTGCTGTAGCTGATATATTTAGTATTATTCTTTTTTCTTTTACAGCATTTATAATAAAGAATGGTTTTAAAATAGAATTGTTGCTAATATTTGGACTATTCTTAACATTTTTTGTTTTTGCCCGAGCCGGCTTACATTTATCAAAAAGGCCTAAATTTAAAAGTATAGTTTATAATCTTGAACATGCAGCATCACAAATTCAAGTTCGTGGTACATTATTAATCATACTAATCTTTGTTGTATTAGCTCAATTTATTGGAGAAGAAGTCATTTTACTTGGAGCTTTTTTATCAGGAATCCTTCTGTCAATATTTTTACATAAAGACAGGTCTATTCATCTTGTAAAGCTGGATGGAATTGGGTACGGTTTTTTTATTCCTGTTTTCTTTATGATGGTAGGATTCCATTTTAATATTTCAGCACTAAAAGAACTTGACAGTGGGATCTTTTCATTTATAAGCCTATTAGCTATAACTCTTTTCCTAATAAAAACTATACCTGCATTACTATGGAGAAAACTATTTGGTTTTAGAAAGGCTATTTCAGGAGGATTTTTAATGTCTTCCCGGTTAAGTTTAATAATTGCTGCATCAAAAATAGGGCTGGATTTAGGGATAATTTCTCCTGCAATTAATTCTTGTTTTATCTTAATGGCAGTAATTACGTGCCTATTATCTCCATTAATATATAATCTTATAAATCCTATTGACCATTTGGCCGGGAATAAAGTTATTATTGTAGGAGGTAGTAGTTCCGGAGTATTATTAGCCAGAAGATTAAAACTCCATGGAAAATCTTCTGTTATAATTGAAAACAGTGAAAAGCGTTATCATGAAATGCTGTCAAAAGGGTTAAAAGCATATTTGGGTTGCGGATTAAAAGCACAAACATATCGCGAAGTCAAGATATTACCTGAAAACTATGTTATTGTTATGACAGGAAATGAAATTAGAGATTTAAAGATCTGCAAGATATTACGAAATGAATTTCAGCATGAAAGATTAATAACAAAAGCCAATAATCTTTATTTTGAAACTAAATACAAAATTCTAAATATTGAATTTATTGATATTAGAAGAATCGTTGCTGCTACTATAGAGAATCTGATAATTCGTCCGGGAGCTTACCATACCCTTATTGAAACATTCGACAATTTCGTAGTAGAAGAAATTCAAATCAGGAATAAACATATCAATGGGCATGCTGTAAAGGAAATACCTTTTCATAAAGACGGGTCATTAATATTAGTTCGAAGAGGTAACCAGATCTTTGTACCTCATGGCGATACTTGTTTGAAAACCGGAGATGTTGTTACTACACTTGCAACTAATAGTGCGATGGAATCATTTAGGAATAAATTTGAAAATTAGGCATAAAACTCAATCCCAATTATTGAGATATCATCAAATATTGAAGTGTTTCCTTCCAGAACTTTTTGTTTTTTAATAATAGTATTGATATTTTCATCTATTTCTTTACTATTTGCTAAATTCTTTTCAACAAATTCAGTACCCATCGTTACCCCATCTTCATCAACTAATTCTACCAATCCATCAGTATAACAGAAAAGTTTTGCCGGTTGATTTATTTTTAAAGTCCCAAGTTTAAATGTAGGTATTTCATCAAGCATACCCATACCAACACAGCCATCACGCAAATATTTTAGTTCTTTAGTTTGCATATTATAGAAAATCGGTGGATTATGTCCGGCATTTACGTACTTTAAAACCTTTGTTTTATAACTGTATTTTGCTATAAAAAGAGTTATAAACTTTTCCCCTTTAGCACTAGACATAACTCTTTCATTCAAATTTTTTACTATCTCCTTTAATGAAACTTCTGTTGTAAATAGAGCTCTTAAATTGGCCTGAAAATTGGACATTAATAAGGCTGCCGAAACTCCCTTCCCTGAAACATCTGCAATACAAAATCCTATTTCGTCATCATTCAGATTCAAAAAATCATAGTAATCACCCCCAACTTCAGAATGTGGATGATAAAATGTTGAAACTAATATTTTATCATTATGAGGTAAAATACTTCTGTCAGGTATAAGCATTGATTGCATTTTTGAAGCCATCTCAAGCTCAATTTTAAATGCCTCTTGCTCCAATGATTCTTTGTAAAGTCGAATATTTTCAATAGCTACAATAATAATATTTGAAAGAGTTTGAATAAAATGAAGATGTTTAATTGTTGGGCTAACTCCTTCCTTTTCTTCGTCAATATCACCTATTAATACAAAAGCCAGGGGAACATTATTATTATATACCGGAATTATATTGTCAAACACACGTAAAGTTGGATTAGGTGATGCCGTAACAAAAGAAATCTCTTTATGATGTTCTAATAAATCTTTTTCAACATCAATTCTGTTAATTATTCCCTGTGAACAACCTGAACTTAAAATAAGATCCCAGGTTTTATCATATTTATAAATCAATATTTTCCCTATATTCAAGTCTTCACGAAGAATTTGTTCATATCTTTCAAGCAATTCTCCTGTCGACAAATTAGCGTTAATTGCTTTTGTTATTATAAGCAATGTATTAAGCTTAAATGTTGATAGTTTCAACCTGTTAATTGATGCTTTTCCGCTAATATCCATCTGTGATTAAAATTCTGATTTACAATCTGTATAAATATAATAAATTTTACAATGAAAAAGAAAGAGTCATTTATTCTTTAACTCTTTCACCATATGAATTGTCTCTTGTATCAACTTTAATCTTATCTCCGGTATTTATAAATAAAGGAACCTTAATTTCAGTATTGGTTTCTAATTTAGCCGGTTTTAATGATGTGCTCGATGAAGTATCTCCCTTAAGTCCCGGTTCTGTATAAGTAACCTCTAAAACTACAAATGGTGGTAATTCGCAATACAAAGGGGTTTCTGTGTCTGCATGCCATACAGCCTCAACATTCTGGCCTTCTTTTAATAAATCCGGGGCATTAATTAACTCTTTCTGAAATGCAACCTGCTCAAAAGTTTCTCCATGCATAAAATGATATCCCATATCATCAGAATATAAAAACTGATATGGCCTCCGTTCAATACGCTGAACATTAACTTTTACACCTGCATTAAAGGTATTATCTATAACTTTGCCCGTTTTAATATTTTTAAGCTTTGTCCTGACAAATGCTGCCCCCTTGCCGGGTTTTACATGTTGAAATTGTACAATTGTATATAAGTCTCCATTATACTCTATACATAAACCATTTTTAAAATCTGATGTGCTTGCCATATTTAATAAGTTTTTTCTAATATTTAGGTGTAAAAATAATGTAAATCATTAAAATACCTAATCCCATACAAATGCTAACGTAGTTTTTTTAACTCATACTGTAAACCCGAATATTCTATTAAATCACATTTAATCGATCCTATAATTAAATCAATTCGAATTTGTAACGGGATGTAATTTTTATCTTTCGAAATCCATATCGTTACATCATCTTCCGAATCAAAGATTCTTCCGGGCTCAACTACCGGTGAAAATTTCATGCTATTAAATTTACCTAACTTCGTTTTTATTTTTTCATCTCCAACATATTTCATTTTTAAAGGAAAAATTTCATCAGCAAAATATGTGTCCATAGTAATCTCATCTCCAACATATCTAATTTTACTTAGAGTTGATGCCCTAAAATAATAAAATGCCCCCAGCATGTCGAGGATATTTTCAG
>DAOVYZ010000006.1 GCA_030635365.1 Bacteroidales bacterium | reverse complement strand
CTCGACACAGATCTTGCTTGATTCCCCATGCAAAAATCGATCTAAGTGTTTTGATCTCATAGTTAAGTGTCGTAGTCTTGGCCGGAAGCCTGTTTTCCCTGATGATTATGAATGTACAGCCCATGACTTAAGCACTAGCCAGGTTAATAATTTATGCGACAACGGGCATAGCCATTCTACAATTCCGGGGGGATTTGATCGTGCCTATAGTCACAGCCATTCACACAGGCATAGGGTTAATCACAGCCATGCACATAATCATAGTGGGGAACATAATCACAGCCATTTCCCATCCAAAAACTATTATGACCAGACTGAAATAAAAAGGAAAACACTTCCAGGCGGAAGCACTTCAAACTTTCCTAATTCAAGCAGCAGGTACAACGACATTGACAATATTACACTGCTGGACTCAGACTTTGAAGCCAAATACGTGTTGGATAAAAACGGGACAGACATTGAAGTCACCATATGGACAAAAAGTGACATCATGAACAATGTGTACCCGGATAAAGGCATTGCAAAAAAATGGCACGACCAATTCAAAGCTACTTATAAAGAAAAATGGATGTATAAAAATGCCGGAATCCGGGTTAGTAAAGGCATTGTTGCCAATAAGGGCCAAACCCTGAAACTGTTTGACGGTGACGGCTGCCTGCACACTACTTTCAATATTAAAGTTGAAGCCCCTAAATTTGCCGATTTCGATACAGCAAATATAACAGTCCCTACCGGTGCCTGTAAAACAGACGGGACAGCAGAGATTATTTATAAATCCGGGGGGCACCCTCCTTATACGCATTCACCCGGAGGGACACTCAGTTCACCGGGAGAAAGAATTACTGTCGGAGGTCTAAAATACGGTGATAATGAAGTAAAACTTAATTATGGTTCAAGCACTGAAAGTACAACCGTTAAAATCAGGATAGGAAGTACTACACAAGGCATTACAAGCACACCTGTAAAGCCACAAACCTGCCCCTCGCCCAATGGCTCCATCAAAATCATCGTAGGAAGCATACCCGGGGAGAAAACATTCCGGTTAATAAACCAGGACAACCCGGATTTAAAATATGAACAAAAAACAGGTGCAGGCTCATGGACATGCGATACACTCCCTGCCGGGACATATAAAGCCATAGTTGAAGCCAAATCCTGTAATCAGAGAGAAGGGTTTTCCAAAGAAGGAATAGTAGTTAAAGACTCCATATTCCGTATTAACAAACCTGTTGTAAGCGATGTAGCCACAATAGGCGGTACAGGTAAAGTAGAATTTACTTTTGAAAACAGGGTGAAACCCGTATATTGGAATTCCTGCACCCCGTCCTTGTTTGAAGGGACTTCAGTAGATGCCGATTACAAAGACTATCCGGGAATAGCGCCCCGGAAGTATACTTTCGAAGCCAGGCATACCGATAAGTACAACAGGGATTGTATTATCCGGGGTAATTTTGAAATAAAACAGCCGAGTTTCAATGCCGAAATCAACCTGCATGAAAATGAGGACAGTATTATGATTACAGTAAACTTTAAGAATGGGAATACCCTCATACTTCCTTACCGTTTCAGGTTATTGAATAATTCAGGCGGTGAACTTGAAACCGGCATTGAAAACAGTTCCTTTTCAGCAACAGTAAAAACCACGGGCACTTATACCATAAACCTGGTATACGGCACAGGGAACAATAACATTGATATACATACATTTAAATACCCTTCAAGCCCAATCACAAGCGGGCACTCCATCTCTGTCCCTATAAAATGCCCGGGCGGGGCAACAACCATGGCCATCAGCCCGGAAGGTGGGCTTGGAGATAAGAATTTTACGGCAAGCACCGATGGGGTAAGCTATGCCCCACAAACAAGCTTTACTGTTGATGGTGGCGATTTTGAATTTTATATTAAAGACACACTCCATATTCCTGATAAAGACGTAGGTGGAAACCCTGTTATTGTTAAGCATGACTTAAAATACTACTTCTCTGTTGATGTTGATGAACCAAAACCAGTGGGTGCAAGCATCATAAAATCAGTTGATGTAAGCTGTGCAGGGAAAAATGACGGAAGCGTATCCATTGCCAATGTAAAAGGAGGTAGCGGGCTATACCGGTTCTGGGTGGAAGGCTACCAGGCAAAAGATGATACCCTGGAACAAATTACAGGCTTACCCCCCGGAGAGCATACCCTTTACCTGAAAGACAGGGGCAACAATTGCCAGGTAGTAAGCCTTGCACAATTTAATATTATTGAACCCGATACCCTGAAAATTGATTCAATACGTATTACCCAGCCTAAATGCGAACTCGAAAACGGGGATATTTACATGGAAGTTAAAGGGGGCAACGGCTATTACCAATTCGACTGGGAATATGAAGGCAGCCCGTTCTACTCCAGCGGAAGCCTTGAACAAGATACAATTTCACATTTAAGCGATACCCTTAAACATGGTTTCTACAGCCTTACAGTAACCGATAATAATAAATGCGAATTGAATTACTCTACCGGGTTAAAAGAATATATTAACCCGCAAATCGACAGCATTGATATTACTACTGCAAACTGTTACGGAGAGTCAAACGGCCTTGTACAGGTAATTGATGTCAGTGGCACAACAAATATTGACCAATTTGCTATCAAAGGATTGGAATTTATACACAATGACACCATTGATACCATTGCAAACCCTTTTACAGGCCTTGCTGCCGGAAAGTACGAAATCACCCTTACAGACGACAGTGCCTGTTACTCTGATTCACCGTACCCGCTGGTTGTAGGGCAACCCGACACCATACTTTACGCCGTAATTGATACCATTGTGCCTGTATTGGGTAAAGGTACGGCTACCGGGCAGATCCATGGCATGGTATATGGCGGCAACAAAGGCGTAAAAGATATTAGCTTACTGGATTCGGATTTAACAGCCGTAGAACAAAAGAATGGGCTAAGTGGCTTCCCTGTAGACTTTAAGAAGCTTTATGCAGGGGAGTATACCCTTCAAATAAGCGATGCTAAGGGTTGCGCTTATACCTCACCTGTTCAGCAGGTTGTTGAGCCGGAATCAGCACTCGGGTTTATCGTTACGGAAAAAAACAATGCTTTATGTAAAGCCCAGGCCGGAAGTTTTACAGTGGAAGCTTTTGGTGGCTGGGGCGATTACAGCTACAAAAGAGCACAGGATAATGCCTATTACCCTGTAAACACATTCAAAAACCTCTATGCAGGAAGCTATATGGTGAGTGTCCGTGACAAGTATGGCGCAATATTTACCGATACCGTTGTAATCTACGAGCCTAAAGACAGCCTGCAAGCCAGGATTATAGAATCCACAGCCCCTACCTGCGGAGATAATGGAAGCCTGCTGCTTAATGTAAAAGGAGGCACAGCCCCTTACAAACTGTCTTTTGACGGTTCAAGCGATACAAGCAACTTAAGCTTACCGCAAAATTATACTTTTGCCAACAGGCCTTCGGGAGGGTATGCGCTTATGCTTATTGATGATAACGGGTGCCCGTTTACGCTGGAAACCCAATTGCCCGATACGGGATTGCTTGCAATTGACGAATTTAAGCTGGTATACCCTTCTACGAGAAGTTCAGCAGACGGTTCAATTGAAGCCATTGTACACGGGGGTAAAGAACCCCTGGGTTTTGAATGGAGGGAGCTGTTTGGCAGTACCTTAGCCGAAACATCATCGAGCCTTTCCAATGTTCCATCAGGGCATTACGGGCTTATGGTGAGCGAAGCAGGAGGCTGCTCAAAAACAGGCAGGGTGTATTTGCCTGCTGCAATCGATTTGGCTTTAGAAATTGTAGAACTGCAACATGAAAGCTCGTACCAGGCACAAAATGGTTTTGCACACCTTAAAGCCGGGCTTGATTCAATCATTGAGGTTGAAATCATTAATCCCGGAAATATACGTACCGTATACAATATCAGCGATTCAACAACAGAGTTCTATGAACAAAACCAGCACTTGTTCTTTAAAAACCTTACAGGAGGTGCTTACTTTGTTTCGGCAGTTAGCAAGCACGGGCAAAAAGCATTTGCCGAATTTGATATCAAAAAATACGATGAATTCTATTTTAAAGATACCAGGCTAAGCCATGCGAAACAACCCGGCGATACTTCCGGGGCAATTCATGTGGTGGTAGCCGGTGGTGCCGGGGAAAACAGCTTTAGCTGGGAATACCTTGGCGGGGTAGCTACATTAAACCCTGTGGATAACGAATATACAAGTACTTTATCAAGGCTTGAAGCAGGAAATTACCGTATTACAGTTACCGATAAGTACAATAATGTTATATCGCAAACCATAGAAGTTGAAGAACCGGGCGCACCGCTTGAGATTACCATTGCCGAATATAGAAATGAGTCTTGTAAAGATTATGAAGATGCATATGTTATTCTCCAGGCTACAGGTGGTTGGGGAGAGTACCAGTTCAGGCAGGATGTAGCTCAATATTATTCGAACAGCGATACCTGGATAAATTTGGATGTCCGCGAACATTACTTCTATTTAACCGATAAAGCAGGAATAACAGATAGTATTGCCATAACTATTACAGAGCCTGATTACTTAAGGGCTGTTACAGAATTTATAGACAGCGTGAATTGTAAAAATGCTGCTGACGGGAATGCATTCTTTGATATTACCGGGGGAACCAAACCATACAGGCTTGTGCAATTTGAACCTGTACCCGGCTTATGGCTGGAAGACACGGTAGCACGGAACCTGAGAGAAGGCAATTATACATATATCTTTACTGACAGCAACGATTGTATAGGGCAGGATACGGTAAGCATTTATATGCCTGAACCGGATTCCCTGCTTTTCAATAATATAAATATCACACACACGACATGCGGTACCGATAACGGTGCAATAGCTGTGGTTATGCAGGGGGGCACCAAACCATACAGGTATCAATGGGCGGATTTCGGGGGCAACCCCATTGGAATAGAAAGTTCTGTTTCAGGCTTAAGCCAAAACGGCTATTACTTTTTAAATGTATTGGATGCACACGATTGCCCCCAGAGCTATGAACAATTGATTAAACCGTCAACCAACCCTGTTGTGTTGGATGTGGATACCACCCCGGTACTTTGTTACGGGGGGCATACCGGAACAGCACATGTGGTTGGTGTGCAACCCGCAGAGCCTTTTGCCCCGTACACATTTACCTGGTCGAATGATGATACAGGCGATTCTGCCACAGGGTACAATGCAGGGGTACACTCTGTTACCATACTCGATACCAACAATTGTTCTACAGTAAAATATTTTGAAGTAACACAACCTGATTCATTACAAATTGTTTTAATTGATTCGAAAGATGCACACTGTTATGGGTATAACGACGGGTTTATTGACTTGCAGGCACAGGGGGGAGTAGGCAACTACCGGTTCGAATGGTCAAACGGGGATACAAGCCACAGGGCAGAAGAATTATACACGGGAAATTATGACGTTACGGTAAGCGATTCCAATGAGTGCTCTGCCAGCCAGGCGTATCATATTTATGAGCCGCCAAAACTTATTGTTGATTTAGGCGAAGACATAAGGATATGCCCCGGCAACTCTATTGATATTGACGGGCAGGAATTTGCAAGCCACCAGTGGTCAGATTCGGATGGCGTGATCTCTGACGAAAGGTTTATTACACTCGAAGCCGAAGGCGATTACTTCCTTGAGGTGACAGATAGCATAGGGTGTTTTGCCCGGGATACCATCAAGCTTTCAATAGGAAACGATGCCCTGCAGGCTGATTTCCTAATGACATCGGGTGCTACCTTAAACGATACCCTTTACATTTACGAAATATCAAATATGGTACTCGACAGCTTAGCCTGGGACTACAGTCCGCTTGCATTTAACGATATAACACCCGAAGAAGTTCCGGAATACATGTTACACCTGGAAAGCCTCCAGCCCGGAATATACAATGTGAGCTTAATGGGCTATTCCGGTGGCTGTGTTTCTGTAGCCATAAAGCAGGTGGAAATTATCGAGGGCAATGATACAATAAACGATTATGAGTTCCTTGGATACAAAGACCCCTTAATTAAAGAACTAAAAGCAGTCCCCAACCCTACAAACGGTAACTTTAGGGTAGAGGTTGAGTTACGCGAAACAGCAAACATACAAATGATAATATTTAGAATAAACTACAGGAAAGTAATTGACCTGCGCAAAGAATACGGATTGAAATATTATGAGGTTAATTATCAGTTGAATAAAATAAATTCAGGGATATATGTTATAAGTGTAACAGCTAAAAAAGAAAGGAAACAAATAAAGATTGTGGTTGAATGACTTTAGTTTAAAGCCCGCCTGCCGGACGGGCAGGTTCAGAGTTTTGAGGAATGAGATGTGAGATGTGAGATGTGAGCTTGCCTGCTGCAAGCAGGTATCAAGTATCAAGACAAAAGGAAAAAGATAAAAGGAAGGAGAATGAAGTAGCAAGATGGGAGTAGCAGTTAACAGTTGGCACTTGGCAGCAGCAGGCAAAACTTTGCGTCTCTGCGGCTTGGCGAGAGAAAAAATGAAACTTGAAACTAGAAATCAGATACAGTGAATAAATAATAGAAAAAAATAAATTAGTAATAAAACATAATGCTGAAAAAAATACTGGCCATTGCACTACTTAGTGGTGTAACATGCATATTACAAGCCCAAAAAAACAGTGTCAAACTTATTACCAGCCCCCGGCCGGATTCTATCTTGCTGCGCTGGGGCCCATCCAATTCAAATACCTGGAGGTTGGGAAACCAGTATGGTTACACGGTAAAGCGTTACACTGTTTTAAAAGGGAAAAAAATACCAAAGCCAATCCCGGAAAAAATATTAACTCCCCAGCCATTAAAACCCGCCCCGGTTGAAGTTTGGGAAAAATATGCCGGTAATAAATTTATGGGCATAGCAGCAGAATGTATTTACGGTTCATTTTACGGGGATGTTTCTGTTGGCGGAAGCCCGCATATTGCTTATAAAAAATACAAAGAAGAAAAACACCGCTTTAGTTTTGCACTCTATGCAGCCGACCAGTCTGTACAGGCAGCCTCCCTTTCGGGACTGTATTTTGCCGACAAAACAGCGCAACCCGACGAAAAATACCTATACAGGGTGTACATCAACTGCCCCGATTCATTAGCTGTAGATACTGCCTTTTCTTTTACCGGCATATCAGAATACCAGCCATTGCCAAAACCCCTGGAGCTAAAGGCTGAATGGAGAGATAAGGAAGTAAACCTTTCGTGGAATATCCTTTACCTAAAACATATTTACAATAGTTATTTTGTAGAAAAATCGGATGATGGCGGAAAGAACTACCAACGCCTCAGTGAAAATGCTATAGTGCAGGTTGCCGATAAAGATATAGACCCTCATTACATGTATAAAACCGACAGCCTGCCCGATAATGAATCTGTTTTCTATTACAGGGTACACGGAATTAATGCTTTTGGGGAAACAGGCCCCCCTTCAGACTCGGTGTTTGGCACGGGGGCACTGCCAATAACCAACGCCCCTGTCATTATCAACCATGAGGTTATAAATAACAATTATGTTAAACTTTACTGGGAATACCCGGAAAAGATGAATCCATATATTTCAGGATTCAATATTTACCATTCAAACAAACCCAGCGGAAGGAAAAAGATTATTTACAAGGGGGAAAATCCCGAAGCCCGTGAATACACGGACAGTACTCCCGGTTTTACAAATTATTACCTTATATCAGTCCATAACAGCCAAACCGAAAAGCTCTCACCCATAAGAACCTATGCCGAGCGTATTGACAGTTTCCCCCCTGCCCCTCCACAGCATTTTACCGGGAAAATTGATTCAACAGGGAAAGTAACCTTTACCTGGAAAGCCAATACCGAAAGAGACATCTCAGGGTACAGGGTATACAGGGCGAATAACCCAAGATTTGAATTTATGCTGGTAGCTCCCGAAGAAATTATGGATACCTGTTTTATTGATTCCATTAACCTGAAAACACTTACAAAAAAGATTTATTATAAAATCAGGGCTATTGATGTAAGGGACAATCAATCTGCTTTCTCGGGCATGCTTACATTAAAAAGGCCTGATATTATACCTCCTGTATCGCCTGTAATAAAAAATATTGCGGATAATAACGGGAATCCTGAAATTACCTGGGTTAACAGTTCAAGCAGCGATGTAGTTTCGCATAACATATACAGGAAAACAAACGAGGACTCTCTTTTTAAAATGATCGTATCTCTTGACAAAGAAGAAAAAATAAGGCCGGTATACCTAGATAAAACAGTTAGCCAGGGCAAGGAATATTCCTATTATGTTGTTGCCCTTGATGACAGCAAATTGCAATCTCCCCCTTCAAATTTGGGATGGTTCAAGGTTAAGTCTGATATTAAAGAAGAAATAAAACTTAGAAAACGAGTATCGACAGACAAGGTAAAACTTACCTGGAAAATTAAAACCAACAAACAGGTTGAACGGGTGATTGTATACCGAAGTGTTGATGGTGGAGCCATGCGCTTATATGGAAACTCGGTAGACGGCAATTTTACTGATAACAGGTTAAGCCCTGAAAAAAGCTATAATTATAAAGTCAAAGCCATTTATACGGATGGTACTTCCTCCGTAATGAGCAATCCCGTTACTGTTAAAATGTAAACTACACAATGCCTGAATTTTATAAATACACCATAACTTTTCTTATTTGTTCATTAACAATTTATGCTTCAGCGCAAGACATAGAAGAAGTAATAAAGGCTCCTCCGCTAAATGTTAACGGAGGGCTTTCTTTTAGCCAGGTAGGTTTTTATTCCCCTGATACAAATCAAACCCAGGAACCTTATTCATATTACCTTTCAGGAAATATCAATGCAAACTTATACGGAGTTGTTAACCTCCCTTTCTCTTTTGCATATACCAATAACCAAATAACATCAAACTTACCCCAGCCATTTAACCGCATATCCATGTCACCATCCTATAAATGGATTACAGCGCATATTGGTTATGCCTCTATGAATTTTTCCCCCTATACATTATCGGGGCATGAATTTCTTGGTGGAGGTGTTGAGCTTACGCCTAACGAATCATTTAAGATATCTGCTATGTACGGGCGTTTAAAAAGAGCAGTAAATACTGACAGCCTTGGGACAGAACCTTCTTACCGCCGTTTAGGAGGGGGATTAAAATTCGATTACCTGAATAAAAATATTGATGCCAGTATAAATATTTTTAAAGCAAAGGATGATATCAATTCATTATCATTTAACCCAACCGACAGTATCTATGTCAAACCCCAGGATAATATTACAGGTAGTGCAATGATAAATTTAAAAGTGATCAATAATTTTTCCATTACAGCTGAATATGCTATTAGTGCTATTAATCATGATATAAGCAAAAACGACAGCATTTTGAATGGCGATTCTAATTTATTTATTGAGCCCAACGGAGACCTGGCTTACTATTATGCCTTTAAATCCAGTGCTACGCAAACATCAAGGCTGGGGCAAGTCGGAGCCAGTTATGAAAGGGTCTCTCCTAACTACAAAACGCTGGGGGCTTATTACTTTAACAACGATTTTGAAAACATTACGGCTAATTTCTCAACATCTATAAAACAATGGCTTAATGTTGCAATGGATGCCGGGTACCAGAGGGATAACCTGAAAAATCAAAAAACCAATGAGAGTTCCCGTTTTATTTACTCTGCTAATGTTAATGCTAAGGTAAGCAAAAGATTAGGCATTGGGGCTTCCTTTTCTAATTTACAAACCCATGTCTATATTCGCGATATTTACGATCAGGTAACTCAAACAAACGAGTTTCAGAACCTTGACACCTTAAGCTTTACTCAGCTAAACATGACTATATCATCCAATGTAAATTATATTATTCAGGCAACAAAGCAAAAACGCCAAAATCTGAATATCGGGTTTACCTACCAGGAAGCATCCGAACAACAGGAAGATGACCAAGGGTTTACAGGTACCCGGATCTATAATTCTAATCTCTCGTATATGTTCTCTCTTATTCCTCAACGATTAAATATCTCAACCACCATTAATCATAATAGCAACCATATGCCGGAAATAACAATGAATGTGACAAGTTATAACCTTTCGGTTCAAAAAGCATTCTTTGAACAATTAAAATTAGCATTTATAGGAACATACAGCAATTCCAGGAACCAGGAAGGAACGATTGCAGATATTGTAAATATTCGATTAACCGGAGGATATACCCTACGGAAGAAACATAACTTTAACCTCAGTATTGCAATGGTAAATAATAGTGGTGTGCAGGGTACTTCGACCCAGTATTCGGCAAACTTAGCATACAGCTATATGTTTAGCTTCCGCACAAAGCGTAAAGGAGAAAAAACTGATAGCGAGGAACCATCTTTCTAATAAAATAGTAGTCGAAAGTTTTTTCATTACAGCAGCAGATTTTCCGAAGTTTTTGAATGCACTTCAATTTAGTGTTTCTGTTTTGTTACCCAGCAATTGTAATATGCTGATATCCTGCACATATACGAACTCCGACATCTTTTGCCCTTAATAATGACCGCGCCATTGATAAGCTTGTATAATTAAAAGCTGCCGATAATATTACTATTAATGATAATCCTCCCAAAAAAATAATAAAAACTTTAGGTAAAAACACACCTATTTCATTACCGATAAATGCTCCCGGCACAATCTTTTTAAAAGGTTTTAAATAAAAACTAAAATCCATATCTTCAATATCACCATAACTTTCTTTACTTACTTCGTCGAGGACTTTTTGAATATTTTCTAAATTTGTATTCTTTCCAACCAGAACATATATATAATTTGAATATACTCTTTCCCAATTATCTGATAATTTATTTATTTTATCGTTTTTTTCAAGAATTTCTATTGTCTTTGCAGATGCAAGTACATCAAACTGAAATTGGGACTTGGTTTGCGTCTCCTTTATCACACCTGTTATCTTGAACTCGCCTAAACTATCAATTTGTAAAAATTTACCTATAGGATCTTCATCGCCAAAATATTTTTTAGAAACCTCTTCTTTTATAGCTATAGTATAAGGCTCACTTAATGGATTATTGTATGAATTCCCGGGTTAATTCAAAATTAAATAAGTCAAAGAATAATTCATTAGTATAAAACCCCTGAATTGGCACCCTGGTTTCTTTATACAAACCATTTCCTCCAAAGCTATTATTTAAAACAACTGCATCCTCAACTATTGCATAATCTGATGTTAATTTCTTATGCAATGGGTAAGCTGTTGAAGCATAGTTTCTCAAAGAATATCTACTTAAGTTATCTATGCTTTCTACTCTATAAATTCTGTCTCTATTAGCATGAAAATTATCGTACCTATATTGATCAATAATTACAACAATAATCAACATACATACTGACATACTTATTGCCAAACCAAAAATATTTATTAAAGAAAACCCTTTGTGTCTTAATATATTTCTATAGGCGGTTAAAATGAAATTTTTAATCATAACTTTCCTGAATTTATTAATTAGTATTATGACGTATGAAAATCAATTGAAGTTACAAATCATACTTATTCTAAAGACTAATAAAAAATTTAAAGGATGGAATTAGAGTAATATTTATGTTTAATCAACAAAAGGGAATTCTAACAAAATCAATTTTTAGCAATAGGTACGGTAAAAATAGAAAGTAGATTCTTTATTTGGTTTACTTTCAACCCAGATATCGCCTTGGTTTTTTATTGCAAACTCCTTACAAAAGAATAACCCTAAACTTGTTCCTTTTTCTCCTTTTGCACCTATACTTTTATTTTCTTTTACACTAAAAATATTTTTCAGTTTTTCCTGCTCTATTCCAATACTACTACCTTTAACAACAATTCTTATTTTATTATTGTGTCGAAGAGCATTAATAGACATGCCTCCTTTTTCAGGTGTAATTTTATTGGAATTGCAAGGAAAAAGTGGGCGAAAACTAATAGAAGCAAGAAAAAAAGAGGTTTATCTCAGGATCAACTTGGCAAAATGATTGAAGTAGATAAAAGGATTATTCACTTTATATTAATGACCAGGAGATGACTAAACTTTTAGTTTTTACTCCAAAGTTCAAGAAACTCAAAACGGATTAGCTTGATAGAATAATTCTAAATTAACAAAAAAATAAATGTGCCTTATAATGCACATTTGTGCCATATAGGTAACAAAAAACCCAGCTTCCTAAAAGCCAAGTTTCTTTTTATGTTTTTAACGGCGAAGTCAGAGACATTCGCCGAGCTGCTTCGTGTTACAAACTACGCTTAGCAGGGTTCATTTACATTACGGCTTACATTAACTAACTATATAATTATACAATATCAAATTTTGTATTTTTATACATTTTATTGCATAAAAATACAAAAGTATATTACCTTTGCATGACATTTGTCATGTTTTACTTTTAAGAAAAAAATAATGAATTTTGATTTTAATATAATTCAAGAGATTTATAAAGAACTTGAAGAGAAAATTCTTAATGCGAAAAAATTAATTAAAAGGCCATTAACTGTATCTGAAAAAATACTTTATGCTCATTTATTCGATCAAAGTAAAAAAAACTACATTAAGGGAAAAGATTATGTGAACTTTGCACCCGACAGAGTAGCAATGCAAGATGCAACAGCACAAATGGCTTTACTCCAATTCATGAATTCCGGTAAAAATAAAACTACTGTACCAACTACTGTTCATTGCGATCATCTTATACAGGCATATAAAGGTAGTAAAGAAGATATGTCAGATGCACTTATTACTAATAAAGAAGTTTATGATTTTTTACAGTCAGTATCTAATAAATATGGCATAGGATTTTGGAAGCCAGGAGCAGGAATTATACACCAGGTTGTCCTTGAAAACTATGCATTTCCCGGAGGTATGATGATAGGAACAGACTCGCATACACCAAATGCCGGAGGTTTAGGAATGATAGCAATTGGTGTTGGTGGAGCAGATGCTGTTGATGTTATGGCAGGAATGCCATGGGAACTAAAAATGCCAAAAATAATTGGTGTTAAACTAACTGGAAAACTTAACGGATGGACATCCCCAAAAGATGTTATTCTAAAATTAGCAGGTATTTTAACAGTAAAAGGAGGAACCGGATATATTATTGAATATTTTGGCGATGGTGCGAAAAGCATCTCAGCAACAGGTAAAGGGACTATTTGCAATATGGGTGCAGAAATAGGAGCAACAACATCCGTTTTTGCTTACGATAAAACAATGGAAAGATATCTTAAAGCTACTTCGCGAACTGAAATTGCTAACGCAGCAAATATGATAAAAGAACACCTGACTTCAGACCCAGAGATATTATTAAATCCAAAACAATACTATGACCATTTGATTGAAATAAACTTGTCACAGCTTGAGCCACATATAAACGGGCCATTTACGCCCGATAAAGCTACACCAATATCAAAAATGAAAGAAGAAGTTAATAAAAATAATTGGCCTGATAAAATCGAAACCGGGTTAATTGGATCCTGTACTAATTCTTCATATGAGGATATAAGCAAAGCAGCATCTGTTGCAAAACAAGCCATTCATAATAATCTTAAAATTAAATCCCTATTTACAATAACTCCCGGCTCTGAACAGGTACGATATACTCTTGAAAGAGATGGATTATTTGAATCCTTAAAGAAAATTGGAGCTAATGTTTTTGCAAATGCATGTGGCCCATGTATAGGACAATGGAAGCGTGAAGGAGCAGAAAATGAAGAAAAAAATACCATCATTCACTCATTTAATCGAAATTTTTCGAAACGCGCCGATGGAAATCCTAATACACATGCTTTTGTCACATCACCTGAAATAGTTACTGCATTGGTAATTGCAGGAAAACTAAGTTTTAATCCTTTAACAGATTATCTGGAAAATGAAATTGGAGAAAAAGTAAAATTAGAACCTCCCTTTGGTGATGAATTACCTGAAAAAGGATTTGATACGAAAGATTCTGGTTATCATGCACCCGTTGATAGTGGAACAAAAGTAGAAGTATCAATTTCAAACGATTCTGAGCGATTGCAATTATTAAAAGCTTTCAAGCCGTGGAATGAAGAAAATATTACAGGAGCACTATTACTCATAAAAGCAAAAGGGAAGTGTACAACCGATCACATATCAATGGCAGGGCCTTGGCTAAAATATAGAGGACATTTAGATAAGATTTCTAATAATTTATTAATAGGTGCGACAAATGCCTTTAATGGTAAAGCTAATAGTATTAAAAATTTATTAAACGGAACCTATGGCACAATACCAAACATTCAAAGAGAATATAAAATAAATTCAATACCAACGATAGTGATCGGGGAGCATAATTATGGTGAAGGCTCATCTAGAGAGCATGCAGCAATGGAGCCCCGCTATTTAGGAGTTATTGCTGTAATAGTAAAATCATTTGCCCGAATACATGAAACAAACCTAAAAAAACAAGGAATGCTGGCACTTACTTTTACTAATGAAACTGATTATGATAAAATACTTGAAGACGATATTTTCAATTTTATTAATCTTGACAAATTTACTCCCCTTAAAAAGATTCACCTTGAAATTGTACATTCAAATGGAGCAAAAGAGATAATTGAGTTAAACCATACTTATAATCAACAACAAATAGAGTGGTTTAAAGCAGGCTCAGCACTTAACTTAATTAAAAAACAAAACAACAATTCTAAAACCAAATGAAAAAAGAGATTTCTTTCGAAAAAGGACAATTCATAACACCCAATGAAATAACAATTCCTTACATTGAAGGTGACGGAATAGGCAGTGAGATTACAACAGTAATGAGAAAGGTAGTAGATAACGCTATTGAGAAAAGCTACAATGGGGAAAAATATATTCAATGGCAGGAGCTATTGGCAGGTAAAAAAGCTTTTGAACAAACCGGTAGTTTTTTACCCAAAGACACGATAGAATTACTTAAAAAATATCGTATCGGTATTAAAGGCCCTTTAGAAACACCTATTGGAGGAGGAATTCGCTCATTAAATGTAGCATTAAGGCAAGTATTAGATTTATATGTATGTTTAAGGCCAATTAGATATTTTGAAGGAGTCTCCTCTCCTGTCAAAAATCCCGAGAAAGTAAAAATGACCATTTTTAGAGAAAATACTGAGGATATTTATGCCGGTATTGAATATATGATAGGAACTCCGGAAGCGATACGAGTAAGGGATTTTTTTATTAATGAAATGGGAGTATCTTCAATTCGATTCCCCAAAACATCATCATTCGGATTAAAACCCGTAAGTAAAGAAGGTTCAGAACGGCTCATCAAAGCAGCAATAAATTATGCTATAAATAACAACCTCCCATCAGTTACCTTAGTTCACAAAGGGAATATTATGAAATATACCGAAGGAGCCTTTAAAAAATGGGGATACGACTTAGTAGAAAATGAATTTTCCGAAAAATGTTTCACAATGCGTCAATATGGTGAAATTAAAAATTATAGTGGAGAAAGTGTTGCTCAAACTATGCTCGAAAAGGCAAAAAGTGAAGGTAAAACAATTATTAAGGATGTAATAACAGATGCATTCCTGCAGGAAACATTGCTTAGGCCCAAAGAATACTCTGTTGTTGCAACTATGAACCTTAACGGTGATTATATATCTGATCAGTTAGCAGCTATGGTAGGAGGTATAGGGATTTCACCCGGTGCAAATATTAATTATTCAGAAGGATATGCAATTTTTGAAGCTACTCACGGTACAGCACCTACAATAGTAGGGCTAGGTAAAGCTAATCCATGCTCACTAATTCTTTCTGCAACAATGATGCTTGAACATATTGGATGGCAAGAAGCATCTAACTGCATAATTGTCGCCCTTGAAACACTATTAAAGGAAGGGAAAGTTACCTCCGACCTATATGATCAAAATTTACAAACTAAATTACTTTCAACAAGTGAATTTGGTGACGAATTAATTAAGTTAATATAAAAAAGCTATAATGAAAACAGATATTGTAGAATATGAAAGTTTATTGAATAATCTAACCAACTCTATAAAAGAAACATCCTATATAGATAATAATTTATTTAATGAATATAATGTTAAAAGAGGTTTACGGAATGAAAATCACAGTGGAGTGTTGGTAGGCTTAACAAACATAGGAGATGTGGAAGGCTATGAAAAACAATCAGATGGCACAATAGTACCTATTGATGGATACTTGTATTATCGAGGCATAAAAGTAAAAGACCTGGTAAAAGGTTTTCAGGAAGATAACAGACATGGTTTTGAAGAAACAATCTATTTATTGTTATCAGGTAAACTTCCAACTAAAGATGAATTGAAGCAGTTCTCAGAAATGCTAACAGACCAGTACCATCTTAACTCAAAATTAAAAATGAGCATCATGGAATTTCGAGGACAAGATATTATGAATATTCTAGCCCGATCGGTAATGGTAATGTATGCCCACGATTGCAATGCTGAAGACACTTCTGGTAAGAATTTGGTTAAACAATCAATAAATTTAATCGCTAAATTTCCAACCATTATTTCTTATGCATATCATAGTATGCAACACTATTATTTTGACAAAACACTCTCTATTAGATACCCAAAATCAAAACTTTCAATGGCTGAAAATTTTCTTTATATGCTAAAAGGTGAAGGTAATTATTCAGCACTTGATGCACAGGTTCTTGATTTAGCTCTTGTATTACATGCAGAACATGGAGGAGGAAATAATTCCACATTTACCATACGTGTAACAAGTTCATCAGGGACTGACACATACTCGGCAATAACTGCGGCAATAGGCTCTTTAAAGGGGCCATTGCACGGAGGAGCAAATCTTAGGGTCAAAGAAATGCACGATCATTTGAAAGAAGTTATAAAAGATTGGTGTAACGAAAAAGAAATTGCCAATTATTTATTAAGAATGTTAAAAAAGGAAGCATACAACAAAACCGGTAAGATGTATGGTATAGGGCATGCTATTTATACTAAAAGTGATCCTAGGGCAGTACTTTTAAAAAATATGGCTCGTGAATTGGCTACAGAAAAAAACCGCATGGATGAGTTTGATTTTTTAGACCGTGTTGAAAGAATGGGTATAAAAACTTTTATGGAATACAAAGGGAATAAAGTAGGTAAATTAGTTTGTGCTAATATAGATTTTTATTCAGGTTTTGTTTATGAAATGATTGGACTTCCAATAGAAATTTACACTCCTTTATTTGCTATGGCACGTATTGCAGGTTGGTGTGCTCATAGAATAGAAGAACTAAATTTTGCAAAAAAAAGAATAATAAGGCCAGCATATAAAAATGTAAATAATAAAAAAGACTTTATTTCAATTGAAAACAGAGAATAACCAAATATTAAGTAACATCATAGACGCTTTAAATGAATCCCGGGTTTTATCCGGGATTTTTTTAAATAAATATATTCATGACTTTATGAATAATTAATCAAACGATTTTTGTTAATTTTACGAAAGAAATAAGATATTATAAAAAATATAAGAAAATGAAAAAAACATTAAAAAGAACTCTGCTAGCTATCGGTATAATTATCATAGGAATAATTCTCTTTTTCGGCGGATATATGATCAAAGTTAAATCTGAATTAAAAACCCTCACTCCTATTGAAACAAAGCATATAGTCGATAACATATATACAATTCAAGATACATACTCGAATTTATACTTGATTGAAGATAGTAGCCAATATATTGCAATAGATGGAGGAAATGATATAAATATTATTTCCGAAGAATTAAAAAAACTTAATATAAATCCCGATAAAATAACTGCCATATTACTAACCCACTCAGATAGAGATCATATTGCAGCAGTTAAATTATTTAAGAATGCAGAAGTTTATATTTCGGAACAGGAGGAACAATTAATTGATGGAAGAACATCCAGATTCTTGTTTTTTGGAAATGATATTGGCACAAAAGAATATTCATTAATAACAGATCAGCAAACTTTTGCCATAGGAAATGTAAAAATAAAAGGAATTCTAGTACCCGGACATACACCAGGTTCGATGTGCTTTTTAGTTGATGACAAATATTTATTCACAGGAGATGTATTAAGTATAAAAGATGGGAAAATTGATAAATTTAATGACCTTTTTAATATGGATACAAAAATGACTGTTAAGTCAATGGTAAAAATAACAAAAATTCCAGATGCTGAATACATATTTTCTGCTCATTACGGATATACAAATAATTATAAAAATGCGGTAAAAGATTGGGACAATAAGAAGTGAAAATTTATATATTTCAATATTTTAAAAAGTAATAATTTCGAAAATAAAACCAAATGAATGATATTTTAATTGCTCTATTAATTGGAATCATTGCAGGAATCATTGATGTAGTTCCAATGCTCATAAAGAAACTTGATAAAACTGCATGTATTTCGGCTTTTATACATTATATAGTATTAGGATTAATTATACCTTTCGTTGCATGGGGAATTAGCCCATGGCTAAAAGGATTTATTATTGCCGAATTAATAGCAATTCCTGTCATAATAATAGTTTATCAAAGCGATAAAAAAGCAATTATACCAATGATTGTTTTTTCTGCAATATTAGGCGCAGCTATTGGAATAGCAGGAGCCAAATTTATTGGATAGTAAGCTTTCTAGCTAATCAATATTCTATGGATTTCTTTACATCTATGCTGTATTTTAATATTAAAATACGCAAGGGTTAAGTTTAAAAATTCATGGCTGTGATTTAAACTAATGTGGTTATACTTTTTTTGTGATACTTAGAGATTTAGTGTTTTAGTGGCAAAAAAAGAATAGCCACTAAATAAAGAAATTAAAAATAGAATTGTCAAATAATTAAATGTAACCTTCATTTTTGTTGATCACATTCAAAATCTTGTTAAGGCAAGCTCCTGTGTTTTTCTTTATTTCATGCTCCCAAAATCTTAAAACAGTATAGCCTTGGTATTCTAGTGACTGGGTATTGTCAGAATCCCTAACCATATTCTTTTCAATTTTAGGAATCCAATATTCCCTGTTCGATTTAATCCTTTGTTTCTTCTCTTCCCAATTATATCCATGCCAAAACTCGCCGTCTACAAAAATTGCCAGTTTATGCTTTTTAATAACAATATCGGGTTTTCCTTGCAGAGAAGAATCATTAATACGGTATCTGATTCCAAGGCCCCAAATAAGTTTTCTTAATTTTAATTCGGGCGCAGTATTTTCACTGCGGATTTTCCGCATTAACTCCGACCTTTTTTTTGGTGTTTCAAAACCGTATTTAGTCTTCACATCCGAATTCTAATATAATTATTATGTAGCACTGTAACAATCAAGGCCCTTTTTAATCTTTTTGGCTAATGATAATGCTAATTCAACAGGAACAGCGTTACCAATCATTTTATAGCCTGCCGATAAGTTTTTGTAATAAAAAATAAAATCGTCAGGAAATGTTTGAATCCTGGCACATTCTCTAACACTTAACCTTCTGTATAAATGTTCTTTTCCTTTTATAAATTCTCTTTTATCCGGTTCAATCAAGGCCATTTTAGGAGCCTGAGGATGTATCGGAGCATGCCTCCCCCCTGCCTGTATTGTAAATGAAACTTCATCCCAACTTCGCACCCTGTTTCTCGACATGTAAATACTTGAAAAACCCCCATTCATATACTCATGATTCGGAATCAAACAATTGTCCCCATTTGTATAATTAGTTTCCTTAGCCGACATTACGTTATCTTTTAAATCACCAATTGCTTTTTCTAAAAAAATATTTTTTTCACTCTCTTCCGGAAAATTAAATTTAATATCAAGGTCTTTTCTTATACCTACAAAAAAAACCCTCTTCCTATCCTGTGGAACATTAAAGTTTTTTGCGTTTAACATTTTTACAGAAAGTTCATAACCAATTCCCGCATTTTTAAAATGAGATTTTATATTACTCATCGCATTTTTATGCCTTGAAAAAAGCATGCCTGAAACATTTTCGGCAAGAAAAAAAAGAGGCTGTTTTTCTTTAAGTATCCTAATAAAATCGAAAAATAATTGCCCCCTGTTATCTTTTATACCTCTTAGCTTACCCGCTTCGCTCCAGCTCTGACAAGGTGGTCCTCCAATTATACCATCACAATCAGGAATTTCATCGGAATTAATTTCTGTTATACTTCTTTTATCAAGATAAATATCAGGATAATTTTTCTCAATAGTTTCCCAAATATCTTTATCATATTCGTTTGTCCAAACAATATCAAATCCTGCTTTTTTAAATCCCAGGTCTAACCCCCCGGCTCCTGTAAAAAGAGAAACAATTTTCATAATTTGTAGCTAATCAGTCAATTTCAAAAATATAGATATATTACCAATAAAGCCAAAGTTATTAACAATAATTTACTTCAATATTTTTTGGGAATAACAAAACAGCCTTTATCAACAATAAACTGATATTATTCTTGATAAATACTGCTATAAATATTTGATTTAAAAAATTGGAACCTAATTAGTCTGATCAAAATTTATTTCTCGCAGATGAAACACAGATCAAGTCGCATATCTACCTGTCGGCAGACCAATGTCAATAAGTTAAAGAATAGCATATACTATTTAAAATAGCCACAGATTCACAGATTTTAAAAAAAACTGAAATCTGTGAATCTGTGGCAAATTAATGTTTGTTAATTTAGTCATCATTAATTTTTAGTAATTGGAATTGTTATTTAATTTTAATACTGGCTTTGCCAGTATGATTCTTAACTAATTGGCATTGG
>DAOVYZ010000376.1 GCA_030635365.1 Bacteroidales bacterium | reverse complement strand
GTCGCTCCCGCTTTCCAATGTGACTATTTCCGGAAACAGGCCGATCTTCCCGAAGATTTCTTCGACCTCTGCCGCGATTGCCGGGTGGCACAGCGCTAGAAGTGGGTTAATCTCACTTTCTGGATAATAAAAATTGAATAATAAACCAAGAAAGGGGCCGCTTGTATGGCCCCTTTCTTGGTTTGGTGGTTCAAAATTGTTTGATAAGCAGAGTTATTTTTTGACACCATGTATATCAAGCTGTTTTGGCTCCAGGTGGCGTTTTGCTATTTCAATTTTTTCCTCAACAATATAACCACTTACATCTATCATCTCCATCCTATCCCGTAATGCAGGGCTTATAGTAGAAAGAATATTAGCCGTAGCAATAAACATTACATTAGATAAATCAAACTCTAACTCAAGGTAATTATCATGGAAAGCATTATTTTGTTCAGGATCCAATACCTCTAGCAAGGCAGAAGCAGGATCTCCATGAAAATCTTTTCCAACCTTATCAATTTCATCCAATATAAAAACCGGATTTGCCGATTTAGCCTTTTTAATATTCTGGATTATTCTACCCGGCATTGCTCCTATGTATGTTTTTCTATGCCCCCTGATTTCAGCCTCGTCATGCAGTCCTCCAAGCGACATTCTTATATACTTTCGGTCAAGTGCTTTTGCTACTGATTTCCCAAGAGATGTTTTTCCTACACCAGGAGGCCCGTACAAACATAGTATAGGAGATTTTAAATCCCCTTTTAGTTTCAATACTGCTAAATATTCTATTATTCGATCTTTTACATTTTCTAATCCAAAATGATCCTCATCTAAAATCTTCTGAGCCCTTTTTAAATCAAAATTATCCTTCGTAAATTCATTCCAAGGTAAATCAAGCAATGTTTGAAGATAATTTAGTTGTACAGAATATTCACCTGTAGCTGGATTCAGCCTGTGTAATTTATCAACTTCTTTTTTAAAAGTATCTGCAACTTCCTTATTCCATTTTTTCTCTTTTACTTTTTGTTTAAGATCTTCAATCTCCTGATCAATTGGGCTTCCTCCTAACTCGTCCTGTATAGTTTTCATCTGCTGGTGCAAAAGATACTCTCTTTGTTGCTGATCCAGGTCGGTTTTTACTTTGCTTTGGATATCATTTTTTAGCTCAAGCATCTGTATTTGTTTTGTAAGATGCTCTAAAAGTCTTATTGACCTTTTTTTCAAATCATTTATTTCTAAAAGCTTTTGCTTATCTTCAATATCAATATCACTATTTGAACAAATAAAGTTTACTAAAAATTTAGTATTCTCAATATTTTTAACTGCGAATGAAGCTTCCGGAGGAATATTGCTTGACAGTTTTATAATTCTTAACGATAAATCCTTTAATGATCCTACTATAGCCTCAAACTCTCTGGTTTTATCATTTGGTTGTATATCTTTTAAAAGCTTAACAGTAGCTTTATGGTAAGGTTCAGCCTGCACCATATCTATCATCTCAAATCTTTGCCTGCCCTGAATAATAACAGATGTACTACCATCAGGCATATCAAGTATTTTTAGTATCTGTGCAACAGTGCCTGACCTGTACATATCTTCTTCCTCCGGCTCGTTAACATTTGAATCTTTTTGAGCAACAGTTCCTATAACCTTGTCCTTTTTGTAAATATCATTAACCAAACGAATCGATTTTTCTCTCCCTACTGTTATCGGTAGTATCACTCCAGGAAATAAAACCGTATTTCTTAATGGTAAAATGGGTAGTTCCTTAGGTAATTCCGATTTTTTTAAATCAACATCCTCATCATCATCAGAAATAAGTGGGATAAACTCACCATCAGATTCCATATCACTTGCGAATAAAATATTTGTTATCCTGTCTTTCTGCTTATTTTTATCACTCATTATTTTTATTCCTTGAATTAAATCCTTCTCTTACGACATATTGTCAGTTCTTAACTATAATCTAATTGGATATTATGTTTGGCAATCACTATGCCAAATTTAGAAATGTCAACTATTAAAACTAATATTAATAATTAAAGACAACCTCTAATAATTACTTTTTATTACAAGTGGCTACAAAAAATCATTGCTTCGTTGTCAGGAAAAATCTTTCCTCGACATAGCTACTGCTATGCCTGTGGAATATTTTACCTTCCGCCTTGTACTGATCTTTTTCGCTCACTTTCATTTACAAAACTAATTATTAGAGGTTACCTAAAGTTTAAAATAATCTGTACTTTGATGTTTTCTCAAAAATATAACTGAGAATACTCTTTTCTGTATTATCAAATTTTTTATTTCTTCTTTCCATAACCTTCTCTGCAACCTCAAATGCTTTATTTATACTATAAATTGTAAATCCATGTGCCCCGCCCCAGGAAAATGAAGGTATAAAATTACGTGGGAAGCCTTCTCCAAATATATTTGTAAATACACCAACAACCGTCCCTGTATTAAACATAGTATTTATTGCACATTTTGAATGGTCCGCCATTATTAAACCACAAAACATTAAACCTGTGTTGATAAATCTTTCTGTTTCATAATTCCATAATCGAATCTCAGAATAATTATTTTTCAAATTCGAGATATTTGTATCTGCTCCTACGTTGCACCATTCTCCAATAACTGAATTCCCCAGATACCCATCGTGAGCTTTGTTGGAGTATCCCAAAATAACCGAATTATTAATTTCTCCACCAACTTTACAATATGGGCCAATTGTAGTAGGCCCGTATATTTTTGCTGAAATTTTCACTTTTGAATTCTTACATAAAGCAAATGGCCCACGAATTACTGCTCCCTCCATAATTTCAGCTTCCTTGCCAATATATATTGGCCCTGCAGATGCATTCAAGGTTGCAAACTCTATTTTTGCTCCTTCTTCAATAAATATATTTTCTTTATTAAGTATATTGTTTGTTGAACTTAAATTTGATGACCTCCTGTTTTTTGTCAATAACTCATAATCACACTGTATAGTAACTTTATTTAGCTTAAAGATATCCCATGGCCAATTTATCTTTACTAAACTATTTTTATATTCTTTTACTTTATAATCAGTAATGTTCTCGTATTTAAATCTGGCAACACTTTCTTTTTTTAACCTTATTGCTACTAAAGAATTATCCTTAATAATTCCATTGTTTATATTAAGTTCACTTATTATTTCAATCAATTCACTATTTGGAATTATAGAACCATTAATTAAGATATTGTCTGATTCAACAAAAAGTTCATACTTATTTTGTAGATAATCTTCTGTCAAGTATGACAGTTTTGCATTCAAATGTTTTTCCCATTTCTCTTTAATAGTAAGTATCCCCGTGCGTAACTCGCATACAGGTTTTGTAAATGTTAATGGTAATAAGTTATTCCAAGATTTATCATCAAATAGTATAAAATTCATAACATAAACTTTAATGAAATAACAACAAATTTACATAAAAAAAGCTCCGTAAATTCGGAGCTCTTTAATTTTTATATCGTATAATTTATTTCTTTTTATCAACGTGCTTCTTATACTTACTCATATATTTATCCACACGGCCAGCAGTATCAACAAGTTTCATCTTGCCTGTATAGAATGGATGCGAAGTATTTGAAATCTCAACTTTAATCAATGGATATTCCTTACCATTTTCATGCTTAATAGTTTCTTTAGTTGGTACAGTTGACTTTGTTAAAAATATTTCACCATTTGACATATCTTTAAAAACTACTAAACGATAATTCTCCGGATGTATTCCCTTTTTCATTTTTAAACTCCTTTATATTTTGCTAAGTCTTTTATATACAAATTAAATCTTAATGGCTTGCAAAATTAAATATTGTTATGAGAATTACAAAATTATATTGCTATTTTTTCTAATTATTTATATAGCGAACCATTTGTTTAGATCATAATTTGATTTTCCTACTAAACTTTTATGTATAAATTCATTTGTTTTTTTATTATAGTCGTATGCTTCACTCCACTTTTTATGATGTTTTGAAATTTCCTCAACGGCATAAATGAAATAATCAATCTCCGAATCAAATGCCGTTGGATGAATTGACCAACGAATCCACCCAGGCTTTTGAGAAAAATCTCCATGATTAATCAATTCTGTTATTTTGTGCGAATAATCATAACTTACATCTAACAAAAAATGTCCGTAAGTACCTGCACATGCACATCCACCTCGTACCTGTATTCCAAACTTATCACTTAATAATTTTACTGCTAT
>DAOVYZ010000424.1 GCA_030635365.1 Bacteroidales bacterium | reverse complement strand
GTCCCAAGATGATATTTTTATTTTCGCCCCCAATCATCAAAATGCTCTAATGGATGCTTTAGCTATACTAGCAACTACTAAATCCGAACTAGTTTTTATGGCCAGGGCAGATATTTTTAAAAAGAAGACTGTCGATAAAATATTAACCTTCCTTAAGATACTTCCAATATACAGAATTAGAGATGGGAAAGAAAATTTAAGGAACAATGACAATATATTTCAAAAAACTATTGATGTCCTAAAAAATAAAAATGGTTTGGTGGTACTTCCTGAAGGTACTCATGGAAAATTCAGGAGATTAAAAACTTTAAAAAAAGGTATTTCTCGTATTGCTTTCGAAGCTGAAGAATCAAACGATTTTCAATTAAATATAAAAATTGTTCCCATTGGATTAGATTGGAGCAATCATATTAATTTCCGAAGTAAGCTATTTGTATATTACGGTGAACCTATTAACGTATCTGACTATTATGAAGAATATAAAGAAAATCCTCCACGAGCAATGAATATGCTTCGTGAAAAGTTGTCAGAGGAATTAAAAAAATATATGATTCATATTGAAAGTGAGGAATATTATGAAATGTTCGATAATATTCGTTATATGTATCTGCCACAGATGATAACCCAAATGGGGTATAACAATAAGAAACAACCTAATCAGCTTTTTGCGCAACAAAATATTATTAAAAAACTAGACGACTTTGTTGAATCAAATCCTGAAGAAGCAAAAAAGCTAAATGAAAAAACCTTAAAATATGTAACTCTATTAAAAAAATTAAACTTTAGGCATTGGGTTATTCAAAAGCCTAAATATTCAACACTTGCAATATTCGTACAATCAGTACTAATGTTAATGGTATCACCAATTTATATTTACGGGGCAGTTTTAAATTATTTACCTTATAAAGTTCCCGTATGGTTAACCAAAAAAGTAGAAGATACTCAGTTTATTAGCTCCTTTAAAGATGTTATAGCTATGATCCTATTCCCAATTTATTATCTGATTTTAATAATAGTGGGATTGTATGTGATAGAGCCATGGTGGTTGAAAATAGCTATGCCGATCACAATACCTTTTGCTGGTTTATTTGCATTCCACTATTACATTGAGACTAAGAAAATGTTTGCCCGTGTAAGGTATAATTTGAAATCTCGGTTTAAAAATAGAGAATTGATAGAACTTAAAAATCTTTACTACACTATCATTTCTAAAATGGGTGCTATTACAAAATAAGACTTTCCCGGATAAATCTATTAAATCCGTAAGTCACGGGGTGACTAAATGATATAAAGGCTGTTTGCACATCTTTTCCTGTTTTGTGCAATGCATGACCCAAATTATGTTTGCTATCTTGTAATTAAATTGCAAGAACCAAAAATGCTGTATATTAAAAAGTTAATTTATTTTCTTTCTCCTTAGATGAGAAAGAAACAAAGAATCAAGCTCAAAAGATGCTTCATCCCGCTCTTGCCAATCATTGAAATATCATGAAAAGCAGGATAAACCTCTTTGCGGATATTTAATATGATTGTCAATTCACTCCAACGCATTGCCCGCCTTTTGAGCCTTCCTACCCGCTCTATTCTATGTAATAACATTATAAAAATTAATATTTTATGGTATTTTAAAATGATAAAATCATGTCTGCATGACCCAAATTGCAATTTTTAAATCATTAAAACACTGATAATCAAACATACATTTTTCGAGCATTCACATCACGCACAAAACAGGAGTCACGGGGTGACTAAATGATATAAAGGCTGTTTGCACATCTTTTCTTGTCAAGTCACCCCGTGACTATTAGTCCATTAGATAGTTTACTGCGTATTTAAGGTTATCTATAAGAATATGCTATCCCTTGGAGAGTTACCGAAGGTATTTCTCCAAAAGCAACATTTGATTTTCTTTCAGTTATTAAAATAATATTTGCATTAATAAGTGCTGCTTTCCGCCTTAAGATTATAACTGCTGTTCTATCCAAAGATTTTGGTGTAGAATATCCACGATCACTTCCTTCTGCTTTAGCTTCTAATTTGGCTACTTCAATAAGGCCGTCAACATCATCAGGGTTCTCTGTTACTTTTACTTTTCGGTAGTCTCCAACTTCTCTGATATCAGGAGGGGTTTCATTTAAAATTTCTATTTTACCTGTACTGTACTCAATTTTGTGAACTAACCTCTGATCCATTTTATTCACTTTATTTTCACCAGGTAAAGAGTAATACAAATCGTTCAAGTAAATTTTCTTAACAATAACATATAATATTGTACTGTCATGCTGGTATATAATATCGGTCTTTTGAACTTCCTTCTTAATAGTATCCTCCTCAACTTTATAAGCATCCGGGTTATTTTTCACATCAACTTTTATATCTTTAAGTTGGGCATTTGAATTTACATTAAACAACAAAACTGTCAATAAAACTAATAATATCCTTATCATGACTCTTTGTTTTTAAATTTATAAAGCAAGAATTAAACCTGACAATTATACAAAAATACTAGATATATAAAAATATTCAAGTTTCAAAGACATTAAATCTAAAATCATACCAAAATAAAAAAGCTATCTCAACTGAGATAGCTTTTAAATCCTAAAGAATATATAATTACTTCAAATTTTTCTTTTGAATAAAATCCTGAACAGCTTGTACCAAATCTGGCTGGCCAATTTCCTGCAAATCATAACCAACCTTAACATTTGGCTTATTGATTTTAACAATTCTATTCAGGTCAATTGGTGTAGCAATAACAACAACATCACAAGGAGTTTTGTCAATAGTAGCTTCCAAATCTTTAATTTGCTGATCACCATATCCCATAGCAGGTAAAAGTGTGCCAATATTTGGATAAGTTTGGAATGTTTCAGCTAGTTTTCCAACAGCATATTCTCTTGGATCAACTAATTCAGCTGCACCACACTTTTTAGCAGCTACAGTACCAGCACCAATTTTCATTTCACCATGAGTTAATGTTGGCCCGTCTTCAACCACAAGAACTTTTTTACCTCTTACTAATTCAGGCTTATCAATTGTAAGTGGAGACGCTCCATCTACAACCACAGCACTAGGATTAACTTTAGCGATATTTTCACGAACTATTTGAATAGCATCAGCATCAGCAGAATCCATTTTATTAATTACTACATAGTCAGCTATACGTAAAGTTGCTTCTCCCGGGTAATAAGCTAATTCATGCCCGGGCCTATGAGGATCTACAACAGTAACCATTAAATCCGGCTTGTAGAATGGAAAATCATTGTTTCCACCATCCCAAAGAATAACATCACATCCATCAGGGTCATTTTCAGCAGCTCTTACGATTGCTTCATAATCAACGCCAGCATAAATCACGTTTCCGCGGACTACATGTGGTTCGTATTCCTCCATTTCTTCGATTGTACATTTATGCTTAGCCAAATCTTCAACAGTAGCAAAACGCTGAACTTTTTGAGCTACCAGGTCACCATAAGGCATAGGGTGACGAATAGCAACAACTTTAAGCCCTTGTTCCATTAATAATTCAATAATTCTGCGTGAAGTTTGTGATTTACCACAACCTGTACGAACAGCGCCAATAGCTATAAGTGGCTTAGTACTCTTGATCATAGTTTTTTCAGGCCCCAATAATACAAAATTTGCTCCAACAGCATTAACTGCAGCACTTAAACTCATCACAAATTGGTAAGGAACATCACTATATGAAAATACGCAATCTTCTACTTTTAAGTCTACAATTAATTTCTCCAATTCTTCTTGAGCATAAATTG
>DAOVYZ010000243.1 GCA_030635365.1 Bacteroidales bacterium | reverse complement strand
CGAATTAATGTTTGTTAATTTAGTCATCATTAATTTTTAGTAATTGGAATTGTTATTTAATTTTAATACTGGCTTTGCCAGTATGATTCTTAACTAATTGGCATTGGCCTGCCGGCAGGCAGAGAAAGCTCAAACCTGCCTGCCGGCATAGGCAGGGTTTCGCAAAGTAGAAAAAACTACAATTCTTTATTTTTTTTAACTTTTTGGACAACCTCTTCGCAAATAAAGGTAATATTAATTTCTTTATTTTTTTCGTCTTTTCATTGAAACCAATTTATTCTCTACCATATACCTGGCAAATTCTTCGGGTCCTGATTCTTTTATCATTTTAATTCCTTCTTTTCTATCCGAATTAAATACATACTCAAACATTTTAGATACAAAACTGTCGAACTTTTTACAATCTTTTACGTCAGAAAACTCATCGCATTCGGCACAACTTTTAATATTTTTTTCGACACAACATTTGCGAATTTTACACCAGGTAGCTTTTTCGTTTTCGGCACAACCTGTACATTTGCCTTTTTTGTATTTAAAACAAAAACCACAATATAAGCCACAATAGCTTACTAATTCTTTTTTAACCGGTATATCTTTTTCCATAATTTTATGCTTTACTTTAATTTCTTTTCTAATAATTTATCAAATCTACTATCTAAGCATATACTTACATCCGTAGTTATAAACTTCCCATTGTAGTATAAACTAAAAATGGTTGCCGGTGTTGGTGCATTTTGTGCTTGCTCCATAGTTTCTAACTTAAATATTTTTAAGGGAATCTTTCTTTTTTTAGCTGTTTCTGCTAATGATGTATTTACATGATATTCTGAAAAAGGGCAACGATTCGAATAGTAAACTACCAAACCTTCTTTATCGGGACACTCTCCACTAATTACTGATTCTTTAAATGAAGGGTTACTTGCATTTGGGTTTGTCTTTTTTACTAAAAGGCTAAATCCGTATGACAAGCTTTCACATATCTCAAACCCTTGGCGTAACAGCCATTTGGTATCACTCATAAAATGAAACTTCTTAGTGCCAACTACAGTAACTAAACCGTCTTTAGATTGACTCCTTGCATCATCTATTGCCTTTTGCAGTAATGCTTTACCATAGCCCTTACCTTTATATTTCCCTGACACCCAAAAGCAATTAATTAGTAAATAATCGGGTGCATTTATTGGTGCCCAACCATACTCCGAGGGTCCATATTCAATAAATACTTTTGCGCGGGCATTAATCCTATAAAAAACATAAGCCTTGTTAAATTCATTTTTTAGCCAACTTTTCTTTGCCTCATAACTATCTTTACATTTTTTGTCGGAAATGGCACAACAGATATGTTCATCTTTAATGTTATTCAAACCGAGCTTAATAATTTCTTCCATAATCTAAAACTTTACTCCAATTATTACTTGACGATCACACGATTAATATTCTATGTCAAAATCTAATCCTTTGGCAGCTTCAATACACATTTTCATATCTTTAGCACCTATATGCCCTTTATATAGCTCTCTTTCTTTATTAAGTTGCTTTATGGTTTCATATAGCTCCTGATAGTCTGCTCCTGCAACTTTCTCCGTGGAATCAAAACCGGCTTCTAACAATACATAGGCAAATGTATGGTTCACCCATCTTATCCTTGAAAGATCGGTTAGTTTTGTAAGCATTAATATGTCGCTATAAGCGATTCCTGATTTTTTTGAAAGCTCATTCCTTTTTTCAATAGTTAGAACCTCCTGGTATAACTGCAATGTATTTTTAATACCTACATTTTCAAGTTGTTGTATATTATGCTCATTAATACATATAAAATCTTTTAATCTATTAGGCTTTTGCCGGTAACCATTAACTACCCTGTTAAGAACTATTAAATAATCCTCTGGCAATCCACTTTGTTTTGAGAATTTCTGGATTTTAGCTTTATCCTTAAAGGCTGTTAACAATTCATCAAGATCCTTAATATTATATTTCTTAATAATATCGAGATTTTTATCGATATCCTTTTCTAAAATCTTCCAACTTGGAATCAAGTCAGTTGTCTTCAAAATTTCTTTGAATTCATCAATACTTATGTTTTTTAAATCAATATAATATCCCATACTGCATTCTTTTAAATGATTATTTGAGGCTGTAGTTTAATTTGGCGAGTATAACTTAGTGAATTCTTAGTGTTTTTGTGGCTTTGCGGCAATAAAAATTCAGCCACAAAGTCTCTAAACCACCAAAATACACAAACACACATGCCAACGCTAAATTAAACTACAGCCTTATTTGATTATATAAGTATAAAGATTCAAGTAATACTTAGCAAGATTTTTTATTGTTTAGTCACTACTTTTGTTTCACATACTTAATATCTAAATGTTAAAATGGATATTTTATTTCTTAGCTTTAAATACTACAGTAGTAATTAATTCGATCAAAAAACCATATAATATACCCATTACATTTGTAGAAACAAATAGCATTGTATGAGTAAATTCAGGATTTTCAGGCCCTAACATTGCTCCAAATGCGGCCGGCAAACTAAATATTAAACCCATAACTATCCCGTGCAAAGACCAATGTTTAAGTGAAAAACGACTAATTCCTATACCAAATCCTATAAGTGTTCTACCTAAGATAATGTTTACAGCCAGAACCAGTGGAATTTCGTTTTGCCCACTTGAAGCCATACCATAGCATACAAATCCGAATATTACTCCTAAAATTGTTGCAATAATTAATCTTTTTGTTTTCATATTATTTTCTTTTTTAAATTAAACTTCAATTTTTCTATTCTCAATAATTTGTACCGGCCCGAAGCTTTTGTTTTTCTGGTATTCAACCAAAGAACTTCATATCATTATTCCATTCATCCAAAATACTGTTTTAAAATTCGACAACATAAAAAAGTAATCCAGGGTGAAGGTTCTTTCTTATTTGAAAAGTCCCAACCTTTATAATTCATAAAAACAGAAGTAGGTTTAAATCTTCCATCATCAGATTGCGAATTAATAATCCAATCTATTAATTCTTTAACTACTGGTTCATTCTTTAAAAAGTCAAATCGAGTTAAAACATCAGCTAAGTATAAAGCATTATACCACACATACGGATATTTATAAGTCCAAAACTTTTTTGAGCGTCCAAAATAATAAAGAGTCTTTCCATATTCTTTATGAAACTTAATTGGTTCAAATGCAAATCTAGAATACTCTGATTCTTTCAACTCGGGGATTAAGGAAAATACATCTAGAGCTATTAAACCTGCAATTGGGCATCCTATCTGGAGTTTCTTAAACTGACTCTTAACAAAGAAAAAATCGCAAAACCAACCTTTACTGTCTGCCCATCTATTTTTCAATTGTTCAATGGCTTTATTAACTAATTCATTTCTTAAACCTAAACCATATAATCCATAAGTTATTATGGGAGAATTACATGGAGAAATATGCCATACATCAGCTGTTAAATCGGGTTTCTCAAATTTCTCTCCTTTTTTTAGTCTTTCAGGAATTTGTCCACGTACAGCAAACATGTCATTAATCGTATGCTGAGTTGCTTTCTTAATAGTTTCAGATAAATCAAGGTCTGTATATTTAATTCCAAAATCAGCTAACATTCGTAGTTTAAAATAACTGATTTTAGGGTCATTGTTTCTTGTTGGAGCAATACTCATCCAATCTTTAGTTTCTTTAACTAGATCAATAACTTGTTTGCTTTTCAATAATTCTGCTTTCGTTTTTATTAATTCTGAATTTGATTCAGAAGAATTAAGCAAATCAGTCATAGTTCTATATCTTGTCAAAGAATTACTTTCAAGTAACCAAGATGTAGGATCACTTTTCAATTTTTCTGTCCAGTTTACCATTGTATTTTCATCATTACCTATATTGCCTAATATTTTATATAATTCCTATTTGAATCTCAGTTACATTATTCTCAAGATTCTCAAAATCAACCTGATGGTAAACCTCTCGACTTTCTCCTGTCAGTTGTAGCCCATTTTTATTTATTTCACCAATAATTTGTCCGTAGGTATCACCGAATTTTACCCAATCTCCTTTATGGATTATTGTGGCGCATTTAAAGTCCTCCAGGGCTGTAATGTTTACATCCATTTTATCATTTGCAACAGGAAAGCCCACTAATAAATCAAATTCTGTTTCAGGATTCCCATCAGCCCCATTATAAATCCATACCTGAGGCCCTTCAACATTAAATTTCTTTTGATTCATTTCGTTTAATACCTTTTCGGGTAAAACTTTAACATGCTCACCAATTGTTTTTAAAGTGGTTTTGATTTCTTTACCAAATACCTTGGTTTGTTTCACTTCTTTAATTTCCATATTACTTGTTTTATAGTTTAAATAAAACAAAGATGAGAACATGGAGTGACAACAGTATGTCAACCAGGTAAATATTTTTTTTGAAGTTTTTTTACCATCGTATGAACAGTAAATATAAGAGACTTAGGCTCAATGATTTCAACCTGATCCATAATGGTGATTATCCATCGTCCAATATAGTTTTCAGAGTTACTCAAGAAACTCATCTCAACTTTATCACCTAAATCTTTTTCTTCAACAAAACCATAATAATATCGTGCCTGATTTATCTCCTGAATAACTTTTTTATCAAATAAAAGGCGTACTAAAGAAACTTCTCTGTCTAAAGTGATTGTTTTAAAATAATCATCAACAGATGGCTTATCTTCAATTGTAAATTTATCGTTCGTTATCTTAATATTTTTTATCCTGTCTATCCTAAAATCACGGTAATCATTACGTAATTTACAATACGCTATTAAATGCCAGTTAAAACTATAATGGCAAATCCCCACAGGCTCAACTATTCTGCACGTATCTTCATTTTTTGAATATGAATTGTAAATCAATTCTATTGCAAGTTTTTTATCAATTCCTTTTAAAATCGTGTCAATTATTTTATCAGGAACATCACTTTTTAATATAGAGGATGAACTATAAACTTCGATACAATTATCAATATTTTCCACAAACTCTTTTTCGGAATAATTAAGTATTGACCTTATTTTGTATAATGCCGAATTTAAATTCTCCCGCAAACCTTTATCTGTAAGCTTCTCTGTAAGTTTATTGGCTATTAATAATGCGCTTGCTTCTTCTTTCGAAAATCCTACAGGAGGTAAGTGATAACTGTCAACAATAAAATATCCAACTCCTTGTTCTGACCCTATTGGTATTCCTGCCTCCTCTAAGGCTCCTATAGCTCTAAAAACTGTTCTTTTGCTTATATCAAAACGGTCAGCAATTTCCTGAGCTTTAACTATTTTCTTTGATTGTAAGTGAATTAATATTGCAGTTAATCTTTCGATTCTGTTCATAATCGAAAGATAAGTATTTTTGTTAATTAATTGGACTGTCCCACACAGATTTTGAAGCTATTTTAGGAAAGGTCACACTTCCGGGCAATGAAAATTGTTTCCGAGGAGCAAGTATTCCTTTCCGAGTGGTACAATACCCCTTCCGAGTGGTTCAAACTGCTTCCGAGTGGAGTAACACCTCTTCCGAGTAACTTAAAATGCTTCCGAGCAGACTAAAAGTGCTTCCGGGTGACATTACCTGCCTTCCGAGCAGAAAATACCCCGTCCGAGCAGCGAAATACCCTTCCGAGTGAAAAATATCCTTTCCGAGCAGCGAAATACCCTTCCGGGCAGAGAAATACCCCTTCCAACAGGTATTACAATACAAATGCCTGATAGGCCTAATATAATTTTTGTAACTAATCAGTGCATTAAAAGCATTGATATTTAATTGTTATCGGATTTTAATACTTTTTTTCTCGCTGATTTTCGCCGATTTATTCGTTGATTTTCGCAAAATAATAATTTTAATTTCTGAGAAATCTGCGTGAATATG
>DAOVYZ010000249.1 GCA_030635365.1 Bacteroidales bacterium | reverse complement strand
GGTACTAAAAAAACAAAAATTGCAACTGAAGATGCAAGTTTAAGAAATCCACTTTCGTATCTCTTTTCAAGAAATTCACTTATTGTAGAAACCCCATATTCGGTTGACATTTTTTTTATTCTCCAACCTAATATAGCCCACACACCAAATACACCAACCAATGCGTTTAAAAGGGCAATCCACATTCCAGAATATCCAAACCCCCAGCCTACTTTACCAGCAAATCCAATAAAAACAACTGCCGAAAAATAAGCTGTACCATAAGAAAGTGCCGTCATCCATGGCCCCACTTTCCCTCCTCCCAAAAAGAAATCGGAAAATGATTTTGTTTTTCGCAGCCCCATAACTCCAATCACAATTATCATTAATGCATATGCTGCTAATACTATTATTTTTACTGCCATTCCAAATATTTTTAAAAGAAGTGAAATACTGAGAACATGATTCTCGTATTTGAAACTTCATATGAATCTTTAACTTTTCCTTTATTGATAATATCCATTGTCCCATATGCCGCAACAGTATGCTCCAACTCAAGAGCCAACATAAAATTCTTAATTTTATGAGATATTGTTGGCGTTACTCTATAAAAATAATCTACATCTAAAGCCATCCCATAAGTTCTATTAGCATCTATAATTGGATCATTAGCACCCATATTTTTAGTATAACCTCCAAACAAACCTATTTTGGTTTTATCGCCATAAACCATATTAAGCCACGAATAAAAATGATTGAATGGTGTATATTCCTCACGCCCACTTAAGCTATCCAAAGAGCTTACTCCATATCCTCCAGGCATAACACTTTCAGAAAGGTTTTGTCCGTATATAGCTTTTGCTTTCAAAACAAATTTAGGTGCTTGAAACTTAAAATACCCCATCCACGCATATGATTCTAAAACTTTATCAGTGGTATAAACCATACCTTCGTTTATCAAAGATTCTGTTGTTGTTCTTGGCTGAATCCGTTTATAATCACCTGCAACACCAAACAAGAAATTACCCGGCTTATACTGAATCTGTAAATGAATATCAGGTACATTTGAATTCCTGATATATTTAGATGATTTTCCATCAGGCCCCTTATTAGCATAATCACTTTGATAAATGGCAGCTCCAATAAATTTAAAATCTCCTATCTTATGAGATAATTGCAGCATGGGGCTTCTGCTAAAGGGTTGAAAAGGAATTCCTGTGTTTAATGATATTACTGACGGAAAAACTTCTTTTACAAACATTGGATGCCATTCTCTACCAATTAATACTTCAGTATCTTCCCAATTTAATTTTGAGTAAGCATGGCGTAATCTTACTCTGCTTGTAAAACCATCTAAACCTCCTGTGAAATCAACTTCTAAATACCCTGTTAGTTTAGCCCCAAGAACATCTGGCCCGGTAATTGTTCCTCCGATTCTTGATGATATATCTATAATGCTTACTGAACTTTTAGCATTAATATCTTTGCCTCTCTCATCATATTCCACATTCTTCGGATAAATATGTAACAATCCCTCTACTGCTTCAACATTTTGTCTTGAATCATAATAAATGTCATTTTTGATAAAACCGGAAATATCCAGTTTTATCTTCTTTTCTCTTGTATCCTGGGCAAATAATTTACCAGCGATCAAAAGAATTATTATCAGATTATATTTCAATATTATTTTTAGTTTCATTATCCCTCATCATTATTAAAAAAAGCAATACCTAATCTGTCGCAACCTTTTAAAAACCCTTCTTTAACCCCAGGCAATTTAAAGATTAGTCCTATAAACAATAAAACTGCTACAATCAACAACAATTTTTCTGTTAATTTCAAATCTTTAAATTTTCTCATTCTTATGTATTACTTTTCAATTCTAATTCGCGCATCAACAGCAACAACTTTATCTGTTTTACCTAATAACGGATTAAGATCCATTTCTGCAATTTCAGGTGCAGCTTTTACCAATGCTGACACTCGGGTAACTATTTCTGCAAACATTTCTTCGTTAACACCTTCTTGTCCACGAGCTCCTTTTATTATACCATAGCTACGTAATGATTTTATCATCTTACCTGCTTCATCAACAGCTATTGGTGCCAAGCCTGCACTCACGTCTTTTAAAACTTCAATAAAAATTCCACCTAAACCACATAATACCATATGCCCAAATTTAGGTTCGGCTTTTGCACCAACAAATAATTCTGTTCCTGAAAGCATAGGTTGTAATAGAATAGCAGTTGTATCTTTAATTTTAATCATTCGATCAAATTCTTTTGCAACTGTGTCAGTATCTTTTACATTTAATACTACACCACCCACATCTGATTTATGAACAGGGCCAACTACTTTCATTACTACTGGCAAACCTAAGTTTTCAGCAACTTTTACTGCATCAGCCTGATTAGTTACAACTGCCTCTCCGACTCTTGAAACACCAGCAGCATCTAATAAAGCCTGAACTTTTTCAGGTTCAATGTATCCATCTTCAGATTCATCAATAATACTTCGTATTGCTTTATGATCTATTACAGGTAATTCAATATTTTCGGGAGATGGTATTTCTGTGTGATAAACCTTTGCCAACGCATTTCCGAATATCACTTCATCCGGGAAATTTATTCTCCCTTTAGCTATAAATGCATCAATTTCATCTTTTACATTTATAACCGATGGTAATATTGGATAAATTGGCTTTTTACACACTTTCATTTTTTCGTCAAGCAAATCATATACATCATACACAGGAAATAATCCAGGGCTACCAAATATTACAGCCATTGCATCTATATGATCAAAATCATTTTCGCAAGAATCAATAATATGGCCTAGTTGCTCTGCATTTCCTGTAGCAAGAAAATCAATTGGGTTTGCAACAGATGAACCCGGATATAGCTTCTCTAGTAAAACATCAGCTTTTGACCCATCAATATGAGGTATTTCCAGTTTATTATTCGATAAAGCATCTGTTAACATTACAGCAGGCCCACCAGCATGTGTAATTATTGCTATGTTTTTACCTTTCAATTCAGGATGCATAAATATTGATGCCACAGTAGTCATCTCGTCTCTTCCTGCACATCTTACTATTCCTGCTTTTTTAAATAAAGCTTCAACGGCAACATCAGAACTCGCTAAAGCTCCTGTATGAGATGATGCAGCACGACTTCCAGCTTCTGAACTGCCAGATTTTATTGCTACTATTTTACATCCTTTCCTTATCAATGATGAAGCATGCTTCAATAACATTTCAGGTTTATCGATACTTTCAACGTACAGAAGTTTTACTTTTGAACTTATTTTCGGATCGAAATTCTCGTCCATATATTTCAATACCTCCTCAACACCAAGTTGAGCACTATTACCAACGGAATAAACACTAGAGAACTTCAAACCTTTTGGTACTCCGGATTCTATAATAAACACTGCTGTTGCTCCTGAACCTGAGATAAAATCTACTCCCTTTGAGTCAAGGTTAGGAATAGGAGTAGTAAATACTCCATTATAATTTTGATTTAGGACACCTATACAATTTGGACCTATTAAACAAGCCTTGTTACGATTTATAACCTCTACAACCTCCTGTTCGAGCTTAGCTCCTTCTTCATTTTCTTCACTAAAACCGGCAGACAAAATTATAAATGCTCTTGTGGACTTCTGCTCAGCAAGAATTTTAACTGTTTCGAGACAGTACTTTGCTGCAATAGCAAGAATTGCTAAATCTACCTGTGGTAATTCATTAGTATCCTTAAAACTTTTAATTCCCTGTACTTCATCTTCTTTTGGATTAACAACATATAGGTTCCCTTTAAAATTACCATCAATGATATTTTTTAGAACTTTTCCTCCAGGTTTATTAATATTTTTTGACCCCCCAACAACAACAATACTTTTAGGATCAAGAAGTTGTTTTGTTACCATGATTGGATATTAAATTGTTTTAAAATAAGATAATAAACGGATTTAGCCTTTATAGGTAAAAAATCGAAAAAACAGGCTATTATAGACCACCAAATAACTTTAAATAACCGACATTTAATGCTATTGCATATAAATATTTAACAAATGTGTACGCTAGAAAAGATACCATTTATTTTTTTTCAAAATTAAAATTTATTTTCCAGTAATTTTAGTCCAAACTGTAAATAATACTAGCCAAAAAGTTACAATTTATAATAATAAAAAACAAGATAATAAAAACATCTAACAAAAATCCTTGCAATCAGGTCAAACATTAACTTACACATTTAAACATATTATGAAACATATAATAAAAGACAAAAAAGTCTTTTATTAAACAAATATTATTCAGTAGATGTTATTACATTTGTGAACGAATTAACAATTGCATTTTATGATCAAAACAACTGATGAAATTCTAAAGCGAACCGATCTCTCTATAGAAGATGTAATCACTCTTCTACAAACTAACAAAGAAGATAGAAATAAAATCTTTACACATGCTGCAAAAGTAAAAGCAGACTATGTAGGTAAAAAAGTGTATTATCGTGGACTAATTGAAATGTCAAATATTTGTAGTAAAAATTGCTATTACTGTGGAATTAGATTAGACAACAAATCTACAGAAAGATATGATATTTCAGATGTAGAAATTATAGATGCTATAAAATTTGCTCACCAAAGCAATTACGGATCAGTTGTCTTGCAAGCGGGTGAGATTTCTTCTCCTCAATTTACTAAACGTATATCAAACCTTTTGAAACAGATAAAAGATATTTCGAATAATGAATTAGGTATTACCATTTCGTTAGGTGAGCAGCCTGATGAAGTTTACCAGGAATGGTTTGAAAGTGGGGCACACAGATATCTTTTACGCATTGAATCATCTAATCCTGATTTATATTACAAACTACATCCTAAAAATAAAAAGCATGACTTCGAAACTCGATTAGCATGTTTAAAATCATTACAAAAAGCAGGTTACCAGACAGGGACAGGTGTAATGATTGGCTTACCATTTCAAACATATGAAGATTTAGCAAATGATCTATTCTTTATGAGAGATTTTGATATTGACATGTGTGGTATGGGGCCATATATTGAGCATAAAGAGACTCCTTTATATGAACACAAAGATTTACTTATGCCGCTTGAAGATCGATTTACTTTAACACTAAAAATGATTGCTCTGTTACGAATTATAATGAAAGATATAAATATTGCATCAGCTACTGCATTGCAAGCTATTGATCCAATAGGGCGAGAAAAAGCAATTAAGGTTGGTGCTAATATTATTATGCCAAATGTAACACCAGGAATGTATCGTGACAACTACAAACTTTATGAAAATAAACCATGCACTGATGAAGAGGCTGCAGATTGCACCAATTGCATGGAAATGCGAATCGGAATAACAGGAGACGATATAGGTTATGGCGAATGGGGCGACTCCAAGCATTTTGCTAAAAGGGCACAGAAATTATAACAAATCTCTAAGTACATGACAAAATTTAATTATTAGATTAATATTCTGATAAATGTTACACAGTAAGGCATGTGCGATAAATATAAGCCCGTAATGAACTACTCCGCCGCAAGCGGACGGGGTATCACAATGGAATATCTTTTTATATGCACCAAGCAAGGTGCGGGGAATAAAATCCTTGAGATCCCTCGACTACCGCTCGGGATCAGTTCAGCTAAATGATTTTGAAATCAAAATCATAGTCTCTCTGATTTAAAAAAGCTATAGGCTTTACACCCGTGTTTTTAATTTTTATTGGCTCAAGGTATTGATCCCTATATATTCCAACATAAATCTTTGGTTTAT
>DAOVYZ010000427.1 GCA_030635365.1 Bacteroidales bacterium | reverse complement strand
TGATACAAGCTAGTTTAAAAACATTAAAATCATAGTTTTTGCAAAAAAACTGAACTGATTATCAGTATTTAAGAATTAACAAATGTGGAAAATTAAAATTTTACCGGACAGGTGTAGCAGATAATGAAGTATTACAGGAAAACCACTATTATCCTTTTGGAATGAGTATTGGGGATTTAGCTGTTGACCGTGGAGCTGATAATAAAATAAAGTTTGGTGGTAAAGAGTTACAAGATTATGATTTAAACGGCGTGAATTTAGCTCTCTACGATTTTCATGCACGACATAAAATGAATGATGTACCTGTTTTTACCACTATTGACCCACTCGCAGAGAAAATGAAATCTTGGAGTACTTATGCCTATTGTTTTGATAATCCGATAAGTTTTATTGACCCTGATGGTAAAGAAGGTATTAAGTATACTGATGAAGATGGACAAAAAACTGTTGAATCAAATGTGGTAGTTTTGCTGGAACAAAAGAAAGCTGTTCCTGATGGAGCAAGTGAGAAGAAAGTTGCAAGAATTAATAGGCAGAATGGAAAGATTGAGAAAAGAAATACTGCGAGAATGGCGGATGTAGAAACAAGATTGAATGAAACTTATAATGGAAGTGATGGAAAGGGGTCAAAAAATTCTGTAGGTGAAACTGTAATGTTCAAATTTAATATTATTGGTTTAGAAGTTGCAGATACTAAAGGTGGGACTAATCAGAATATTAATGCTATTGCAACTAAGAATGGATTAAATACAAGTTCAAAAACAAGTTTTGGAACAGATATAGTGGCAAAGGCTGCAGTTGTTACAACAAGGTCTACAGAAGGAAGTCTTGGATTAAGTAATCGAGTTTGGGTTACCGAGCAATCTGGTGCACCTGTGCGTACTCTTGGACATGAAGTAGGACACACCTTGAAATTAGATGATGCACCATATCCAGGTGCTAATAGTGGATTAATGGATTATAGTGGGGGGAATGGATTAATTTCTTCAGAAGTAGATAATATTTGGGAAATGGCATACGATAAATAAATTGCATATGAGAAATAAGAAAATTATTTTTTTAGGAATAGTATTATTATTAATAGCAAAATTGGGGCTGTCTCAAGTTATTAGTAGTAAAAATTATGTAGTAATTACTTTTGAATCAATTCAAAAGAATCCTAATGTTGAACACTCTTATTATTGGATTGCTCCATTTGACTCAATAGAAGGTAAAGTTACATTTAACATATACCCTTTATATACAGAAGAATATTCCAATGATAATTTTGAAAAATGTTTAAAAGGTGATACAGTTGATATTTTCACAACTACGAAAACAACTAATTATGATTTTAGTGAAGAATATTTATCAGAATTAGAATCTTTTCTGTCAATTGTTAAAGAAAAAAGGATATTAGTTCAAGAGCTAGAATTAAGTTGGAATAAGCAGGTAAGAAAGAAAGAGAAAGTGAATATTTATGTAACACCAATAAAAGGAGAATTTTGTACATGTACGCAGCTAGCAGAAGTTTTTGGAAAACCTGATTTAAATTTTATAGCTCAAATATTTATGCCAGTAAGTTCATTTAGTTACAGTACAGATTTTTGGCAAACAGAACTAGGGAAACTTATTCAGTATACTGATTATAGCCAGGTCGATTTTACAAGTCATTTTCCATTAGATATTTATGGTAAAAATACTCCTAAAGCTATAATAGTAGTTAAACCATTTGAAACGAAGCTTAGGCATAAACCATAATACTGATTTATTTAGAATGTTATTCCCCGCTCGGTTTAATCTGTGATTAAGTCGTATTAAAAAGTTAGTTTTTAACTAACATTGTTTTGTAAAAATAAAAAATAAGATATAAGAGCCTGGCAAGAATGCCGGGCTTTTTTATATCATATTAATTTTGGCTGCCTTAATAAAGTGGTCTACTGTAATAATTAAGCACTCTCTTTCTTTCTCTGGTAAATTAGCAATATCCTGTAAACGATGTAACATCTTTTGGTCTTTAAATAAATCAGACTGTTCAGTCTCGTCAAGCAAATAACCTACCGTAGTATCCATTGCTAAATCTTTTATAAAACCAAAACAAAGGTTCCCAATATTGGGAAATTGCAGGCAATAAAGGAGTTATAAAAACAAGTTTAAATATCCTTAAAAATCAGGGTTTATATACCTGGTTGGCAGGAAAAAAAATGGTATTTAGCAAATGCAAAAAGTTGTCAGTATTGATATTAAAATTTTGCTTTATACACCTGTTAAAAGCAATCTTCACAATCTTCAGAGTGTAGATTAATGGCTCTCCTCTTTTGTATAGATACTTTAATTGCAGGCTTAAACATATCTTTGTCGGGCAACATACCCTTAAAAACTTCTAAGGGTGTTAACCCCAGCAAAGATGAATGAGGCTTTTTGTTATATTCAGGAAAAGCAATGCTTGCATAAGGGGCTACTCGTGTATGGCAGGAAAGGCCTTTTGGGAATAAATAATCATATTTTATACGCTTGTTTACTGCCTCAACCATGCTGTTGGAAAAAATAATATCCCTTTGGGCAACTATTTTCTGCATGTTTATATCCTGCCTGTTAACAAAATGCCCTACCTCCCCTTTGTTCTCCGAACCACCATCTGTAATTAAACTCACAATGGGGTTTGTTTTGTGAAGGTTGTATTTTTGGTATGCTTCCTTAATGTTTTCAAAAGTTATTTTAGCAGAATATTGTGTTGAAACCTTCCAGTTCAATATATAGCGCGAAAAATTATTGCTTAATCAGTTTGGTGATGATTATGCTCAATACATGGAAAAAGTATCCAGGTGGATTCCTAAACTGTATTAGTGATTAGTAAAAAAACAGATATTAAAGACTATTCATTATTTTTATGATTGAAAAAGATACCATTCCTAAGATTATTATTAGATTCTTTTTCTTCAATATAATGCTTTGATTCAGTATCAAATTCTATAGGTTTACCTTTTATTGTATAAATAGATGTTCCGGAATTTAACTTTATAACCACCTCTTTCTTATTATTAGGATTAATTAATTTAGATACGATTTCATCAACATTATCTGTTGTTAATTTTTCGCCATTTATTGCCATTATTTTTTGACCGCTTGATAAACCAAATGCATTGTATTGAGCTTTGCATTTATAAGAATAAAAGCATCTGTCTTTGTCACTATATCTAAAACCTATATATCCAAAGGATAGTTTTTTTATTTTTTTCATTTTTTCATAGCCCCATCCGATTTTATTAAAGTATTCCTTTATTGGGAGCTCTTTACTTGATATAATATAATTATCAAAGAATGTTTTTATCTCAGGATGACTAGCGGCTATAAATTCGTCGATAAAATTTTCTTCGTTAAATGTGCCATTTTTATACTTCTTATTTAATTCAAATAATACATCATGTAGGTTTAATGAACCATTCGTTAGTTCATTTATTTTTATATCAAGTAGAAATGCAACAATTGCGCCTTTTGAATATATGTCTCTAAAATAATCCTTATACTTATCAGTAAGTATATCTTTACTCATTTCAATTAATGAATATGAATGGTGATCATCCATGTGAATTAGTTTAGACCTTATTTCTTTTTTGAATTCTTCAGGAGTAATTAGAGAATCTCTAAGAAGCATCAGGTTAGAAAAGTATTCTGTAGCTCCCTCATAAAGCCATAAATGCTTCGACATTTCAGGGTCGGTGAAATTAAATGGTTGAATCTCTTCAGAATGAATTGATAATGGGGTT
>DAOVYZ010000411.1 GCA_030635365.1 Bacteroidales bacterium | reverse complement strand
GGATTTCGACCCGAACTTTGTTTTGAGGAAACGGGAAAACAACGGATCCCGGGTAAGTTCTATAAATTTCTTTCGATTCAGCAGTAGTTTGCCATTCCTGGAAAAGTGTGCTGTACCCGCGAGAATATATTAATTCATTTGACTCGGCGTCATAAATATGAGCATAATATCTGCCATTATTAAAACTATCTATCAAATTCACTCTGCTTCCAGCCCAAGTTCCATACCTGTAAACCTGATCTAATGTTACAATTTCTGTTGTAGCATCACCTATATGAAAATAATCAATACGCATTGTTTCATCTAAAAAATAATTATTAAACTTTTCCATCGATTTACCTGTAATTGTTGATGCTATCATTAATGTAATCCCGATTAAAATAAATATTGATTTTTTCATTGCATACTCCAAATATATTTACTATAATTGAAAACTAACAATTAATAACAATTTATTCAATAAGTGTTTTTTGTACTAACTAAATTATGGTGAATAATAATGGCAAAAAAAGAAAAAATTCAGATTGAAGTAGAAGTAACTTCCAAAGCTTTGGAAGTAAAACATGTAACATGTTCTCAAGGACATAGTTTATCTGATGATGAAGTGAAATTTGAAGGACATCCCTCAATTAAATTAAAGGTAAAAAATAAAAATGAAACCGGTTTTATTTACCTTGACCCTATTTATGGCAGTTATAATAAAATTGAAGAAGGAATAACTCTTCCGGAGAATGCAGTAGTAGAATTTTTCTGTCCTGAGTGCAACGAATCTTTAACAGATCCACATGACACCTGTCAATTGTGCAGTTCACCATTGTTCGTTTTACACCTCCCTAAACATAGCATAATTGAAGGTTGTTTAAAAAAAGGATGTATATATCATAAGTTGAAAATTGTGAATGCCGAAAAACAACTAGGCAGGTTGTTTGAGAATGATACTTTGGAGTCTTATTTGTAATATTACTTCGACTCCGCTTGGTAACCAGTATAGAGATACTATTTAATTCTAACGGTTGGCTGAGCGGAGTCGAAGCCATATCCAAAAATTAATTCATGTAACCATTTTTATTTAGATATACTTCAATAGTCTTATATCGTTATCGATGTTCGCGTATTATTTTTCTAATTTAATTAATCTGTGCTTATTATTTTGCCCTTTTCTTTAAATTTAAAAGGATTTCTTATCTTGCCGGTTTTACCACCTCTATAATGAACAGTTAAGGTATCAGCAATAAGAGTAGAATAAATATTTTCTTCATCCATTTTTTCTTTTACAAAATAGACATCCACCATAGGTTTTTCTGTATAAAGAGTTTTAAACCCTACAATAGAGGTATCTGTTGAAATATGGCTCATGAGATATGACAATTGTCTTCTAAGCGATGGATTCATTGCCTGAGGCATTGATATTCTGTAAACAGCTAATTGGTCCTGATTATAAGTTTTATAGTCATTAAATACCTGATTGAATGGCTTAAACATTTGTTGCATAAATTCAATTCTGGATACTGTGTAAGTTGAATCCTTTAAATACGGAACTTCAAATTTTACTGGAACGGTAATATCTTTACCCCGGCTTTTATAAGTAAGTTTTTCCACTTCAATTAAATCCTTAAAATCATTTTTTGTTAACTCATTTTGATTAAAATAGAGCCAGGCTTGCACCGGTTCACCGAATTCAGTTTTAATGCCATAAATTCCTTTATTTTGCTTTAATAGTTGTTGTAGATAAAATGAATCATAGGTATCAAATAATTTATCTATACCCAATGTTACAACGGTTATTTCATTTGTTTCAGCAGCCGGATAACGCAACAAAGTTTTTGTAGGAGTAAATATTACTTTTTTAATTCCTTCGTCATCAAAAGCTGAAGTATCGTAATATACTTTTACAGAGTGTGATTGCACATAAGCTTCAACACCTAAAATACCCGGCACACTTTTCATTTTTGTAGCAAATGACGACGCACTGCCAAAACATTTAATATTTTTTAAACCAGATTGAGTAAAAATACTGGCTTGATTTAGCTGTTGTTCATTACCCCATTTCATATTTATAGTTGGTAATTCAACTACAGTTGCTAAATATAAAGCAATAGCAATCAAACTGACTGATGCTGTTGCAGGCATCCATTTTAATTCTTTTTTATTTATTTGCAAAGTTTCTTTTTCAGGACAAGAATACAAACAATCTCCACATAAATGACAATCAATATGTTTTACTTTTAGAGCAGTAGAAACATCAATTCCCATTGGACATGATTCATCACATAATTGACAATCAGTGCATGTGATTTCGTTTCTGGTAATTTTAAATGAAGGAAAAACTAATCCTTTCATTGTAATTGATTCTAACAAAAACCCTGCAATACAAATTACAGCTAATGGCCATACCCAACTTATCTCTACTCTGGCATAAATTAAGATTAAATAAATAATCATAATTCCGGCAAATACAAAAAAATATGAAAATATATTTGTCGCTGCGCTTAAAGGGCACAAATATTTACACCAGAATTGTCTGACAAAGACTGCTCCAAGTATCATAACAGCTAAAGATGGAATCGCATATATTAAAACCACATCATGACCAAATCCACTGAACATGGCGTAAAATGGATCATATTCCTTACAAAACAACTCGCTACTATTGATGGTAAAATAAAAAGTAATAAACAGCAAACCGTATTTAAGGATTCGCAAAATTCGATCAGCAATACCTTTAATGGTATATCTCATTTTCATTTTATCACCTAATTTACCCAGCCATTCTGTAAATGTACCCAAAGGACAAACATGACTGCAGAAAAGCTTACTGAATAATATGACACCTGCAATCAGTGCTATTCCCATAAATATTTGTGCTTCCGTCATGCTGCATGCTAAAGTGTTAGACACCAAAAAACTTGATAATGCCATCATACCGCCAAAGGGGCAATAAGCTTCAAAATCTGCAATATAGTTGGAATCAGTAAATAATCTTATGACCATATAAGCCAGTAAAAGAACAATAACGATCTGAAAAGTATTTTTGAAATAATTTGTTTCTTCATTAAATTTGAACATTTTATAGTTTCCCCAAAGATTATAAGCTAATCTTCATTACGAAATATATTTACTGCTATAAACCCAAATATGCCGGTAACCATTACAATAATATAATCCATTCCATCAGCAATAATGTGTATTTTTTTTTTTCTTATCCACAAAATTGTTATAAGCAGTAAAACAACATTTAAATAAATACTATTAAAGTTTAAATTTGAAAAATAAAAATCTATATACATACTGTCGCTTGAATTAAATGATAATTCAAAAGGAAAAATATAGGTACTAATTTGACCTGCCGTTCTTTCCATTTTACTTTTCCAGGTTTTTTCATACGTATCGATCAATTCATATTTTCTGTTGGTTACATATACTTTTAACTGGTCTTCTTTATACACTGTAACTAATCGATAAAATAAGTTTCCCTGAAATCTTATTATGTCTTCGTCGGAATTATAATTCTGTATCGGTATTTTTTGGAACTTGTAGTTCTCAAATAATATTAGATATAGTTTATTATCTTCTGTAATAACAAATGCATAGAATTCTTTTAAACTATATTCTCTTAAGAAGATTGTTTTTATTTTTACATCATCAGGAATAATTACTTTTTCGCAGAATGGATTCCCATTAATTTTTTTTATATGATATAATTCCTCTTTATTGTCAATTACTAAATAACCCTCGTCATAGGCTTTCCTGGTTGTCGGATTGCCATAACATTTTTTTGCCGGAAATTCGAATCCCTTACTCACCAATAAATCAGTAAAACTTGATGTTAACTCTTCTGATATTTCATTATTTTCAGTTGAAATAAATTCCATTCTGTCATTTGTTCT
>DAOVYZ010000420.1 GCA_030635365.1 Bacteroidales bacterium | reverse complement strand
GAAATATGGAATGATATGTATTTGGCTGAACATGAACGTTTTTATCGTAGGAAAGAAATTGACACAAGAAAATTAATGTTTGAATATTATAGGGTTGATATGCAGCAGGCTGCTAGAGTATCAAATAGATATAATTTTGACACTAAAGAGTACACGGGATCTGTTGTAAATGCTCAAGGTGAAATAATGGACGTAGAAGATCGTTCAGCTTTTGTATTAAGAGATGTAATAAATGTATATCCTGATACACTTTGTTGGATAAGCGATTTTACCTACTCATATAACGAGCCATATACTAATATGTATTTTTGGCATCCTTCTTATGATAATTACCCTGTAATAGGAGTTACATGGAAACAAGCTAGAGCATTTGCAGTATGGCGTACTCAATATTTGAATGATTTTTTAAGTAGTTCAGGAGAAGGTTTTGTTCAGGACTTCAGATTGCCTACTGATGTTGAATGGGAATATGCAGCAAGGGGAAATCTAGATCTTTCAATGTATCCTTGGGGTGGAATGTATACAAGGAATAAGCAAGGTTGTTTCTTGGCAAATTTTAAGCCATTAAGAGGAAATTATGTTGATGATGGTGGCATAATACCAGTACCCGTAGGAAGTTACTCTCCAAATGAATATGGATTGTTTGATATGGCAGGAAATGTTTCAGAATGGACTGCAAATGCTTATGATGAATCTGCGTATAGTTTTATGCATGATATGAATCCTGATTATAGATATGAAGCTTTACCTGATGATCCTCCGGCGATGAAACGTAAGGTTATTAGAGGGGGTTCGTGGAAGGATATTGGTTATTATTTACAAAATGGAACTAGAACGTACGAATTTCAGGATTCTGCAAAATCTTATTTGGGATTCAGATGTGTTCGTTCATATTTAGGATCTAATTAGCAAGTTATTTATTTTAAAATTTTGTGTTATGATTAATATTTCAGAATTAGTACAAGGCTCAAAGTGGAAGAAGTTTATGGCAAAACTTTACGGCTGGGGAGCAGCTGTTGTTATAATGGGAGCATTATTTAAAATTAATCATTGGGTCTTTGCTACCGAGATGTTGATAGTGGGCATGGGTACAGAAGTAGTAATATTTTTCTTTTCAGCCTTTGAACCCATGCACGAAGAAGTTGACTGGACATTAGTTTATCCCGAATTAGCAGGTATTAGTGAAGATGAAGAATTTACTCCGGAAAGGAGAAAAGAATCTGGAACTGGTGGTGGTTTGGGAAAACTTAATGAAATGCTTGAAAACGCAGATATAACACCTGAGCTTTTTGAGAAATTAGGAAAAGGATTAAAAAACTTAAATCAAACAACGCAAAATATAATGAATGTATCAGATGCTGCAAGTGCTACAAACCAATTTGTTGATAATATACAAGCAGCAGCAGAATCTGTATCTTCTTTGACAGAATCTTATGGCCAATCTGCTGAACAATTAAGTGGGTCAGTCCAAAATTTAACGGATTCTTATCAAAAATCTTCTGAAATTTTGGATGAATCAGGGAAAAATGTAGCTGGACAATTTGCTCAGGCAAGTGATAGCTTCTTAAATAATTACAAAAGTCTGGAGGAAAAGATTCAATCGAATATAGAAAATATTGCTAATGGCAATCAATCTTATAATGAAAAATTGGAAACATTAAATAAGAATCTTTCGGCATTGAATTCAGTTTATGAATTGCAAATGCAAAGTACAAACGATCATTTAAAAACATCTCAGGTCTTATATGGAGAATTGGATGATATAATGAATAATTTAAAAGGTTCTGTAAATGAGACAAAAGCTTATAAAGAAGAAATTACAAAACTAAATAGTAATCTGGCTGCATTAAATAATGTCTATGGTAATATGTTGTCGGCAATGAATATTACAAATAAATAATTAGCTATAGAAATCAACTAGTTATGGGTCACGGAAAAGAAACCCCCCGGCAGAAAATGATAGGGATGATGTACTTGGTGCTTACAGCAATGTTGGCATTGAATGTCTCGGTCGAAGTTTTAGATGCTTTTACAGCAGTTGACGATGGGTTAAGAAAAACAACCGAAATATATTCTGAAAAGAATCAGGTACTATATAGAGACTTTGATGAGCAATATGCTCAAAATGAAACTAAAGTTAAACCTTGGAAAGTTAAAGCTGATGAAGTAAAGACTAGGTCTGATGAATTATATCAATATATTCAGGATTTAAAGATTGAAATAATTGAATTTAATGGGCAAGGAGATCCGGATGATGGAGTTATTACCGAGGATGGTGATATAATTAACGAAGAAATTAAAGGAAAAGACAGATCTGACGCAGCGAGTAATGTTTTGATTGGTGATATGAATGGGAAAGCCTTCGAATTAAAGGATAAGATAGAAGTATTTAGAGAATATCTTAAGGGTTTAGTGGATGAAGAAGATGTTAGGGTTATTAGTTCACTTGAATCTAACTTAGAAACCAAAGATCCACCCCCTTCAAAGGATGGTGAAAGAAAGAAATGGGAGGTTAAACATTTCGCACATATGCCATTGGCAGCGGTAATGCCATTATTAACTAAAATGCAATTAGATATTAGAAATTCTGAGGCGGAAATAGTTCAATATTTATATAACCAGATTGATGCAGGGTCATTTTCTTTCAACAAACTAGAAGCTACAATTATTCCAAACTCAAGTTATATTTTACAGGGAAATCCTTATAAAGCTGATGTATTTCTTGCAGCAGTTGACACAACATTGCCACCAATAGTGTATATTGGTAATTACGATTCAACATTTAATGAAGAAGTGCAGGCCTATGAGTATTTTATGGCAGGAAATTATGATTCACTGGAAGTTGTTGAAGGAAAGGGAAAATTTGAAAGATTAAGCAATACATTGGGAAAACAAAATTGGGGAGGCCTTCTTAAATTGATGGGGCCTGATGGAAATTATATTACTAAACCATTTAAAAGATCATATCAGATAGCAAAACCAAACTTAGTTGTTTCGCCAACTAAAATGAATTTATTTTATGTTGGTGTTGACAATCCTGTAAGTATTTCTATTGCTGGTGTGCCGGGAAATAAGATATCTCCATCAATTACTAATGCAACAATAAAGAAACAAAGAGATGGAGAATATATTGTAAATCCTAAGCGGCCCGGAAATAGTTTAATTTCAGTACGGGCAGAGATCGATGGTGTTACAAAGAATATGGGTACTGCTCAATTTAGAGTACGCGGCTTACCTGATCCAGTAGTTAAAGTAGCTGGGAAAAAGGGAGGGAAAATTCAAAAGAATGTATTAGCAGCTCAAGCCGGGGTATTTGCTGATATGGAGAATTTTGAATTTGACCTTGAATTTAAAATAATTGAATTTACTGTTTCAACAACCGATCGCGGTGGATATTATATTGATGCACCAAATAAAGGTAATACATTTACTAAAGCACAATATGATTTAATTAAAGGACTAAGAAGAGGATCAAGGCTTAATTTTGAAGAAGTAAAAGCTGTTGGCCCTGATGGGAGTGTTAGGAATTTAGCTCCTATTGTATTTGAAATAATTTAAAACTTAAAAAATAAAGTTATGAAAAAGTTATTTGTTGTTTTTCTTGTTGTAAGTCTTTTTTATACAATTATAAATAAACAACAAACTTTTGCCCAAAATGTGAACGATGGGATATATATTAAAGAAAATGTTCCTGGGAAAAGGCCTGTGCCATATCCTAGTTTGAGAGAGGCAGATGTTTTATGGGCAAAGAAAATTTGGCAGATTATTGATTGTAGGGAAAAGATAAATCATCCTTTTTATT
>DAOVYZ010000117.1 GCA_030635365.1 Bacteroidales bacterium | reverse complement strand
TGTTTACTTACAACCCGTCCATAAAAATAATATAAGCTATCTTCTTCCTGTCCATAAACAGAATTTAACATTATAATTGCAAACCCCAATAGTAGATATTTTCTAAGATTCCTCGTATTCAAATTACTTATCTTTATCACACAAATATAAATTATGCTTATTTTACTTTTATTACAAATTAACAATCTTTAACGTTCCCTATACATTTTAAACATCCATTGCTATATACAACTATACAATTTTGCAAGTCTTTTTTGCATATCTTTTTTTAGTTATCTTCGCATTCTAGTATGATATTACAACGAAATAAAACAATAAAATATGTTTTCGGAATATAAAAAAATTATAGAATCTGCTTGGGAAAACAGATCATTATTAAAAGATAAAAATACAAAAGATACTATCAAAAATGTAATCGAACTTCTTGATAAAGGTAAGGTAAGAGTAGCTGAGCCAACAGCAGATAATAGTTGGCAGGTAAATGAATGGATAAAAAAAGCTGTTATTTTATATTTCCCAATTCAAAAAATGGAAGTAACAAAGGTAGGCCCATTTGAGTTTCATGATAAAATTAATCTTAAAACCGGTTACGATAAGTTAGGAGTAAGAGTTGTTCCACATGCGATTGCGCGTTATGGTTCTTACGTAGCAAAAGATGTAATTATGATGCCATCGTACATTAACATTGGGGCTTATGTAAATTCCGGGACCATGGTTGACACATGGGCTACTGTTGGTTCTTGCGCACAAATAGGAAGAAATGTTCATTTAAGTGGTGGCGTTGGTATCGGAGGGGTATTGGAACCTGTTCAGGCAGCACCTGTTATAATTGAAGATGATTGTTTCATCGGCTCAAGATGTATTATTGTTGAAGGTGTCCACATTGAAAAAGAAGCTGTTTTAGGTGCCAATGTTGTTATTACCAAATCTACCAAAATAATTGATGTCTCAGGATCAGAGCCAATTGAATATAAGGGCATCGTTCCTTCCAGATCTGTAGTTATACCTGGTACGCAAACTAAGAAGTTTAATGCAGGAGAATATCAAGTGCCATGTGCATTAATTATTGGTGAAAGAAAAGAATCAACAAATCTTAAAACATCTCTAAATGACGCTTTAAGAGAATATAATGTTGCTGTGTAATACATGATAAAATTTCTAATAATACAAACTGCTTTTATAGGAGATGTTATTTTAGCAACTCCTGTAATAGAGAAATTACATAAATTTTACCCTGATTCTCAAATTGATTTTTTAGTACGGAAGGGAAATGAAACACTTTTGCAAAATCACCCTTATATCTCCAACATATTAATTTGGGATAAAAAAAAGAATAAAAAGAAAAATCTATTTCGTATACTTAAATTAATAAGAAGCAAAAAATATGATTATGTTGTAAATCTTCAAAGATTCGTGTCAACAGGATTTATAACAGCATTTTCAAAAAGTAAAATTAAAGTTGGTTTTGATAAAAATCCATTTTCAATTTTTTATACACAAAAAATAAAACATGATATTGGTAATGGAAAACATGAGGCAGAAAGAAATATTGAGTTAATAAAAGATATTACAGATAGCTCCCCAGCTAAACCCAAACTATACCCAACAGATGAAGATTATCAGGTAGTTGCCCAATATAAGATGAAACCTTACATTTGTATAGCACCAACATCAGTATGGTTCACAAAACAATTTCCACGATTAAAATGGATTGATTTGATTAATAATATTGATTCTAAATATCAGGTTTTCCTAATTGGGGCAGCAAATGATAAAAATGCCTGTGATGAGATAATATCTCAGAGTAACAATAATAGTATCTCAAATTTATGTGGAGAATTAACACTTCTTCAAACTTCAGCATTAATGTCAAATGCAACTATGAATTATGTAAATGATTCCGCACCCATGCATATGGCTTCTTCAATGAATGCTCCTATTACAGCTGTATTTTGTTCAACTATTCCCGATTTTGGTTTTGGCCCACTATCTGAAAAATCCAAGATTGTTGAAACAGATGAAAACCTTAGTTGTCGTCCTTGCGGATTGCATGGTTTAAAAAATTGTCCTGAAGGGCATTTTAATTGCGCAAATTCAATATCAACAGAAGATTTACTTTTTTAAATTATGATAAAAATATCAGCAACAATAATAACGTATAATGAGGAGAATAATATTGAAAGATGTTTAAAATCCTTAATAGGAGTTGTTGATGAAATAATTGTTGTCGATTCTTTTTCATCTGATAAAACTGTAGAAATATGTTCGAAATATAATGCCAAGGTATATCAAAATCCATTCGAAAGCTATGGTGTTCAAAAGAATTTTGCGACTAAAAAAGCCTCTTACGATTGGATTCTTTCTTTGGATGCTGATGAAGAATTATCAGAAGAATTAAGAAGTTCCATTTTAGTATTTAAGCAGAATGCAAAAATGAATGCATACACATTTAGCCGCATTACAAACTTTTGTGGTAAATGGATCAAATACGGTGGTTGGTACCCTGATACTCAACTTAGATTTTGGAATAAACAGTGTGGGTCATGGAATAATGCAAAAGTTCATGAAAGAATCGAGCTAGAAGAAAATACCACTATTGGGAAATTAAAGGGAGATCTTTTACATTATTCTTATTATACCATTGATGAATATTTACATCAAATAAATAAATACTCAAATTTAAAAGCTGAAGATCTTTTACGAAAAGGAAAAAAAGCAAATATCTTTACTCTTATTTTTAAGCCTTTCTTCAAATTTTTTGTTTTATATTTTATTCAAAGGGGTATTATGGATGGATATTATGGATTTGTTATTGCTATTAGTGCATCTTATGCTACATTCTTGAATTATGTAAAACTTAAACATAAATTAAAAGTCAAACAGTTCGAATCTAAAGACTCTTAAGTACTCTTTTTATTTTATTCTTGATTTTTAAATTGAATCCTAATCTTGGATTTTCGAGATTTCCCTGGAACCTTTTCCCTCTATTTAAAAAATTATTAACAAAAATATTCCCTGTTATTCCCCACTTATTTACAAATGTGTCGCTTCCAATATTCCTTTTTACTCTTTTGGTAGATTTCGATCCAAAATGGTATACTTTACTTGCTCCAACACCCTTAAAATATCTTACTCCAACATCCCATAATTTTTTCGAAAGATCAGGGTCAGAATACATCCCGGGTGAATATTCAACACTCATCCCACCGACTATATCCCATAAATCAATATGCATTATATTTGGAGGCCACATACTTCCACTCCAATCCTCTTTTATCAAATCACGAAATCCATTCAGTAATCCTTCTTCATCAAAGTTTTCAATACTATCACCAAAGTTCTTAACTAAAACACAAGGGTTTGATGTGTCAAAAGGTTCAATCATTGTTACTGACAACATAAATTCATTATGTCCGATATTAGTAATTTCTCTATCAATTTCAATATCCCAATTAGGCAAGAAATACATATCATCGTTAGCATACATAAAATAATCAGTTTTAATTAACGATCTACATATATTTAATCCGTAACAAATGCCAATATTATCTTGTGAATGAATATAGTCAATATTATCTTGAGTTTTAAGCCAGTCAACTGTCCCATCAATTCCTTCATTAACTAAAACTACAATTTGATGCTTAAAGTGAGAGTTCTTATTTATACTGTTTATTAATAACTTTAAATAACCCATGTTATTCCATGTTGGAATAACAATCGAAAATTTAAAATTTTCATCCCTCACATTGTCTACCTTGGTTATTTTTTCCAACATGCTAGTTAATTTTAAATTATTTTTCGAAAATACACATTCTACAATTTATAACCAGATACATTTAAGATTTTTCTTAGCGAACTTCTATAATAAATCACACCTTTCATTTGTATACACTATGTCAATCTATTTTCATATTAAAATCACTCTGATCAATTTAAAAAATACTAACTTTCCAAACTTAATTTATTGTTGTTATGCAAGAAGACATAAAAAAAGCACTTGAAACTTTAAATGCGGGAGGTGTAATTTTATACCCTACAGATACTATATGGGGAATTGGATGTGATGCTACTAATGAAAAAGCGATTGAAAAAATTTACAAAATAAAACAAAGAAGTGATCAAAAAAATATGCTAGTCCTTCTAGACAACCCCGGCAAAATCCCTTCTTATATTAAAGAAATGCCCGAAATAGCCTGGGATTTAATTGAATTAAGCGAAAAGCCTTTAACTATAATATATTCCGGTGCTAAAAATCTTGCTAAAAATCTAATTGCACAAGATGGCAGTATTGGAATTAGAATTACTAATGAGTCATTTACACAAAAACTTTTACAAAGATTTAAAAAGCCTATTGTTTCAACATCAGCAAATATAAGTGGGAGTTCATCTCCATCTGGTTTTTTTGATATTGATCAACGAATAATAGAATCTGTCGATTATGTTGTGGGTTGGCGTCAAAATGATTTATCGCAAACACAACCGTCGAGCATTATTAAACTAGGAACAAACGGAGAAATAAATATTATAAGAAAATGAAAGAGGTGGACATAATCCACCCCAAATTTATTTAATTATCACTTTTAATTTTTCCGCTTCCCGTTATATTAGCATCAATTATTGGCTTACCTTTATAATAAATTCTACCACTACCGGTAATTGTCGCATCTAATTCATCAGACACAAATGCTCTAATTGAACCCGAACCTGTAATAGTCAGGTCAGCCTCTTTAAATTCAAGGTTTGTTGATTCGAAATCGCCAGAACCAGTTACTTTCGCATCAAGTTCATTAGCAATTGATTTTCCGCTGATATCTATATCCCCTGATCCAGAAATGATTGCATAAACATCCCTAACAGCTAAATCGCTCATCATAATTGATCCGCTACCAGAAATTACAAAAGCAATTTTATCTGTTTTAATAGCTGATTTAGCTATAACATCCCCGGATCCGGAAACAACAATCTTATTAATATCACTCGTGGTTACATAAACATTAATCTCACCAATACCTTTGTAGGTATACCACTTTTCAAACTTGATTTTCAACATATCTCCATCCACCTCAGTTATTATTTTCTCCAATACATCTTCATCAGCTTCAATAACAACTTCTGTTTTTGAACCTTGTGTTAGATATAAATCAGCAGGTATTGACAAAGCTATTTCATCAAAAGCATCTACTTTCCTGGTTTCTTTTTTGTTATCTGATGCTGCATATGCACTAATCGATAACAAACCAAAAATAAGAGCTGTGGTAATAGTAATTGTTTTAACTAATTTTGTTTTCATAATCTTATACTTTTTATTTTGTTTTGATAAATGACGGTAAAAAATTATACATGCTGCAATTATTTTGATTATTTTTGAAAAGTTATAGGTTGGCTTAATTTAATTTTTCGACATAAATGATTCGGTTCCCAAAATCATATACTCCGAGATGGATAGTTTTTCTTATTGATCTTTTCATCTGCGCAATTTCAATATCATCAGCTTTTTTATTACGTTTTAATTTTGCTATCCCGGAGAATTATTATAATAGCTTAAGTTTTATAATACCTTATGTTTTATTTGTCAGATCAATAACATTCCTAATTTTTAAAACTTATGCAGGTATTATCAGATATTCAGGAGCTAAAGATACAGAAAGAATTTTTCTAGTTGCAATAACAGGTAGTTTAGCTTTTATAGCAATGAATGCTATTAATTTCTTTTTTGTAAATGGAACATATATTATTCCTTTTACAATAATAGTCATAGATTTCCTTTTAACAGTATTTTTAATGGCCTCATTTAGGTTAGCTACAAAAATAGTATATCAGGAAATTTATAACCCAAGCAAGGAAAAAACAGATGTTATTATTTATGGCGCCGGGCAATTTGGAGTAATTACAAAAAGAACTCTTGACAGAGATGCCGAAAGTAAACATAAGGTACTTGCATTTTTTGATATAATAGATTCAAATATTGGCAAAACACTAGAAGGTGTTACTATTCATCACCCTGGTAATCTTGAAAATTTATTAGAAAAAAATACTGTCGAAAAATTAATTATTGCCAAAGAAAATATTAAGCCAAAAGAGAAACAAACAATAATTGAAGTCTGTTTGCAATACAATATCAGGGTTCTTTCAGTACCTGATATAAATACCTGGATTAATGGAGAGCTAAGTTTTAATCAAATTAAAGAAGTTAAAATTGAAGACCTGCTGGAAAGGCCTCCGATAGTTCTCGATATCAACAAAATAAAGAAAAAACTTCTTAATAAAAGTATCTTAGTAACCGGTGCTGCAGGTTCTATTGGTGGTGAAATTGTTAGGCAGTTAATAAGTTTTAATCCTAAAAAAATAATACTCTTAGATCAAGCTGAATCTCCTTTATATGATATGGAGCTTGACCTTCAGGAAAAGTATAATTTTTACAATTTTGAAATTGTAATTGGTAATATTGCAGATGAATATAGAGTAAGAAGATTATTTGAAATATTTAAACCATCATTTGTATATCACGCAGCTGCATACAAACATGTCCCAATGATGGAAAGTAATCCATCTGAAGCTCTAAGAACAAATATTTTAGGCACAAAAATTATTGCAGACATTTCCCATGAATTTAATGTAGAACAATTTGTTATGGTTTCAACAGACAAAGCTGTTAACCCAACAAACATCATGGGAGCATCAAAAAGAATTGCAGAAGTTTATATTCAGGCTTTTAATCAAATTAGTAATACGAATTTCATAACAACCCGTTTTGGCAATGTTCTAGGCTCAAACGGTTCAGTAATTTTACGTTTCAAAAAGCAAATTGACAAAGGCGGCCCTGTAACAGTAACACATCCTGAAGTAACGCGCTACTTCATGACAATTCCTGAAGCTTGCCAACTTGTTCTGGAGGCGGGAGCCATTAGCAATGGGGGAGAGATTTTTATTTTCGATATGGGTAAGTCGGTAAAAATTATTGACCTTGCCAAGAAAATGATAAAATTATCCGGATTAAATATAGGGAAAGATATCCAGATTAAATATACAGGACTAAGGCCAGGTGAAAAATTGTATGAAGAACTCCTTAATGATTTAGAAAATACAATTCCAACACATCATTCAAAAATTATGATTGCTCAAGTACGTGATTATAATTTTAAACAAGTACAGGTTAAATTTGAAGAATTAATAAAACTTCAAAAGGATTCTGAAAATTTCGAGATAGTTAGAAAAATGAAGGAAATAGTTCCAGAATTCAAAAGCCATAACTCTATTTATGAGGAGCTAGATATTGAATTGCAAAATCATGTCAATCAACCAAAAGTATAATAATCTCCATACAACTTCAATACAAGTTCGTTTTAATGATATCGATATTATGGCACATGTAAATAATTCTGTTTATCAGAATTATTTTGATACTGCGCGTATGAAATATTTTGAAGAAGTATTTCAACAAAAAATGGATTGGAAAAAACGAACCTTGATACTAGCAAAAATTACTATTGAATATATTAACCCTATATTCTTGGAAGAAAAAATTATTGTTCAATCTAAAATACATACGCTTGGAAATAAAAGTATTCAAATGGTTCAAGAGATAATTAATTCTGAAACAAATGAAATAAAAGCTAAAAATGAAGCTGTTTTAGTTGCATTTGATGTGATTGGAAATAAACCGATTTCCTTACCAAATGATTGGAGAACAAGAATTCAACAGTTTGAAAAAGATATATTTGATTAGTTAATATTGATTAAGCCATCAGGAACTTTAAGTTTAATTTCTTTTAAATCATCATCAATTTCAATAATTAATTCATTGTTTGCAGGTAATAATAAACCTTCCCCTTTTGTTTTCACATTTAACACAGGGTTTTTTGGTATATCAATATACTCAATTACCTCCCCAATTAAATTCATATCTTGATCAAATACAGAATATCCTTTAACATCTATAAAATCATTTATCTCCAGATTAAAGAAATTAGATTGTCTTTCAGAGATATAAAAGTCAGAGCCAATAAATTCGCTCGATTTTCTATCAGAAGAAAGGCCTTCTAATTGTACAATAATTGTATTCGATGATTTTACTTTAATCTCTTCAATAAAAAAAGGAACCAATTTATCATCTACACTGATTAAAATTGATTCCAATTTTTGAATTTTTTCTGGAAGATCATTATTGAACTTTAGTAAAATTTCACCTTTAATTCCAATAGTTTTTAAAAGTGACCCAACTAAAAAATGATCATCTTTTTCCATACGAGAAAATATACTGAGCTTATGCTTCGTTATTTTCAGTTTCCGGAGCCTTTTCTTCCGCAGGCTTTTCCTCTACTGGTTTCTCCTCAACAGGTTTTTCTTCAGCAACTACCTCTTTAGTAGTTTCAGCCACTTCTTTTACCTTTTCTTCAGGTTTTTCTTCTTGCTTTTCCTCTACAGGTTTCTCTTCAACCGGCTTCTCCTCAGCCAGTTTTTCTTCAGCAACTACCTCTTCCTTAGTTTCAACTGCTTCCTCTACCTTTTCCTCAGGTTTTTCTTCTTGCTTTTCTTCTTTCACCTCTTCAGCGGCTTGTTCAGCATTTTTCTTTGCTAGTTCTTCTGCTCTAGCCTCACATACTTTAGTTTCCGCATCTAAACGCTTCTTAATTTCAGCATCTTCACCTTTCCTAACCGAGTCAACTTTAGCTTGAATCTTG
>DAOVYZ010000311.1 GCA_030635365.1 Bacteroidales bacterium | reverse complement strand
GTCAAATACCAGATCAATTTTTAAAATATCTTGAGTGCCAGCGTTAAGCATGTACATCTCTATATTATTATCAAGTATTAACTTTTCAATTTTGGGGATATTAATACTATCTATATTCTTAAATTGGGGATGTATTTTCCTATTTATATTCATATTTATAACTATTTTGAAAGATAATAAAGAGTTGAAGAATTTTTAGGATTAAACATTTTTGAAGCTATATTCTTTATATCGCCAACAGTTATACTTCTATATTTTTCTATTTCATGATTAATTTCATTTGCATCGCCTAGTAATTCATGATAAGCCAAATCTGTTGCTTTATTTAATACACTTGTTTGTTCAAATTGCTTTAATGATTCGAATTTGTTTTTTACTTTTTCAACTTCGTAATCAGTTATCGGATCATGAATTATTTTATTTAGTTCCTCATCAATCGCTTTGTTTGCATTGTCAATATTAACACCCTGGATTAATTTACCACTAATAATTAATAAACCTTCATCAATGTCTCCTGTTATGTATGCATTAATTTCACTAAAAAGTTTTTTTTCTTTTACAAGATTTTGGTAAAGCCTTGATGATTTGCCATTTGCCAGTAAATCAGATATTAAGTCGGCAACGAAATATTCTTTCTTTAATTTGGAGCTCATGTGAAAAGTTTTGTAAATGGCATCATATGGGACACTTCTTTCAACTTTTAAAAATCTTTCTTCAAGTTGTTCAGGTTCTTTTGGAATATTTCTTTCAGCAATCTCTCTTTTTGGAATATTTCCAAACCATTTTTCGGTTAAAATCTCAATATCATTTCTTGAAATATCTCCTGCAATGCTCAGAATAGCATTACTGGGTGCATAGTGATGGGTGAAGAATTCTTTAACTTCTGTTAGTGATGCATTTTGAATATGCGAAATATCCTTTCCTATGGTTGGCCACAAGTATGGATGAACTTTATATACTAATGGCTTTAATAGTAAAAATACATCGCCATAGGGTTGGTTAAGGTATCTTTGATTATATTCTTCAACAACAACCTTTTTCTGTATTTCGAGTTTCTCTTCTGAAAAGTCTAATCCAAGCATTCTGTCCGATTCAAGCCAAAAGGCAGTTTTAATATTTTCTTTTGGAAGAGTGATATAGTAATTGGTAATATCGCTTGTTGTGTAAGCATTATTTTCTCCACCTGCTAATTGTAAAGGTGCATCATAGGACGGAATATTAATACTGCCTTCAAACATGAGATGTTCAAATAAATGTGCAAACCCTGTTCTGTCAGGATTTTCATCTTTTGATCCTACATTGTAAAGTAAGTTAAAAGCAGCAATAGTTGTTGATGCATCATGGTGTACAATAACTTTTAATCCATTAGGAAGAATGAATTTTTCAAATTTTATCATGATAAGAATAGAATTATAATCACTGCAAACTTAACAAATTAAGAAATAAGAAAGAATGAATATTACAAATGTTAAATATTATAAGGGATTATAAAAAAAAATGATTTTTTTTACATTCTTATTTTAGAACTGAAATTGTTAATTAAAAACTTATGGCAGTAGGATCATCATTAATTAGGCGATTTTTAATTTGGAGAGTGAAGAAGATTGATGATAGAAAATTTATGATGTTCTTGAGTATCATAATTGGAATTCTTGTTGGTTTTGCAGCTGTTATAATTAAAAATTTGGTAATAATAATTCAAGATTTACTTAGAAATGATGTAGATACTCAGTATCATAACTATTTATATTTTGCCTACCCTGCTATTGGTATTTTATTAGTGGTATTATTTACCAGGTATATTGTTAAGAAGCCGGTCGGGCATGGAATTCCTACTACACTTTATGCTATATCACAAAATAATGCTAAGATAAAAAGGCACAATATGTTTTCTTCTATTGTTACTAGTGCTTTAACGGTAGGCTTTGGAGGTTCTGTAGGTCTTGAGGGCCCAACAGTAGCAACAGGTGCAGCATGGGGCTCAAACATTGGACGATTTTTTCATTTAAATTACCGGCAAGTTGTATTATTGTTGGCTTGTGCCGGAGCAGGAGCAATGTCTGCAATTTTTAAAGCACCTATTGCAGCTATAGTGTTTGTACTCGAAGTTATTATGCTTGATTTAACGATGGCATCGTTGTTACCATTATTGTTTGCATCAGTTTCGGCTGCTATAACATCATACCTTTTTCTGGGCATGGATGTATTATATCCTATAGAGATAACCGAGAAGTTTAATATTGGCGAAATTCATTATTATATATTACTGGGAATATTATCAGGTTTAGTTTCGGTATATTTTACCAGGGTATATAAATTCGTGCAAGATTGGTTTGATACACATAAGAATTCTTTTTACAAATGGATTATAGGAGCATCAGCTCTTGGTTTAATTGTTTTCTTATTTCCTTCTTTATACGGTGAAGGTTACGAGGCTATCAACGATTGTTTGCATGGAAATAATCATTATTTGTTTAATAATAGCTTGTTTTATGAACTTCAGGATAATTTTATCTGGGTTTTTGTAATTTTTATTCTTGTTATATTTTTTAAGGCAATAGCAACTTCAGTAACGTTTGGAGCTGGTGGTGTTGGAGGAATTTTTGCTCCAACATTATTTATTGGTGCTAACACTGGTTTAATGTTTGCACAAGCTGCACATTATTTAGGGATAAAAGATTTATCATATAGTAATTTTGCATTAGTAGGAATGGTAGGTTTAATAGCAGGTGTGTTACATGCCCCGTTAACGGCTATATTCTTAATTGCTGAAATTACCGGGGGGTATGGACTCATAATGCCTTTAATGATAGTTGCCAGTGTATCTTTTGCAATTACAAGGCTGTTTGAGAAGTATTCGGTTTATACATATCAATTAGCGCGTAGAGGTGAATTATTTACTCATAATAAAGATCAAGTTGTCCTTTCAATCCTAAAAGTAAAGAAACTGGTAGAAACAAACTTTTTAACAATTAGTGAAGATGCAACATTAGGTGATTTGGTTAAAGTTATAGCAAAATCTACTCGAAATATTGTACCTGTTATTGATGAGGAAAACAACTTTCTTGGGCGTGTTTTTATTAATGAAATACGTGATATTATGTTTAAGCGCGAGTTATACGATTCAGTTAAAGTTAATGAATTAATGCTTATGCCTTCTATATTAGTATCTCCTGACGAATCTATGGAAGATGTTGCAAAAAAATTCCAATTTTCAGAACATTACAACTTGCCCGTAGTTGAAAATGGCAGGTATATTGGTTTTGTGAGCAGGGCTAATGTTTTTTCAGCTTACAGGAATCTACTTAAGAAATTTTCACAGGAGTGATTTGGATTGGGTTTGGTTTAAAATCTTTTTAATATCATAGTAATAGAATATTTCATTTGATTACTTTTGCAAAAAGTTATCAAAATATTTAATGTTTCCATTTATAAATATAAAAAGACAGCGATTTTCGCGGCAAATACTTGTTTGGCGGATTAAAAAAATAAGCGAAAAAAATTTTGTTCTTATTTTAAGTTTTATAGTCGGAATATTAAGTGGATTAGCTGCAGTATTCTTGAAATCCACTGTGCATTATACTCATTATTTTCTTACAAATGGGTTCTCTGAAGGGTTTAACTATAAGTATCTTATTTTTCCTGTTATTGGTATTGCACTGACCGTACTTTTTGTAAAATACTATGTAAAAGATAATATTAGTCATGGTGTTTCGAGAATTTTATATGCTATATCTAAAAATAATGGACGATTAAAGGGGCATAATAATTACTCATCGATTGTAGCAAGCACGATGACTATTGGTTTTGGAGGCTCAGTTGGAGCTGAGGCTCCCATTGTATTAACAGGAGCATCAATAGGGTCAACACTGGGACATTACTTCAGGCTCAATTATAAATCGATAGTATTACTATTAGCATGTGGAGCAGCTGGTGCTATAGGGGGTATATTTAAGGCACCTATTGCAGGTATGGTCTTTACCCTTGAGGTTTTAATGCTTGATTTAACCTTAGCTTCAATTGTACCTTTGTTAATTTCTTCGGTAACCGGTGCGACAGTTGCGTATTTTTTAATGGGTGAGGGGGTAGTCTTGTCTGTAACCAATACACAATCTTTTGGGTTAAACAATATACCTTTTTACATCTTACTTGGATTACTTTGCGGATTAGTGTCCTTTTATTTTACCAGGACAACCATGAGAATAGAATCAAAAGCGAAGAAAATAAAGAACAAATTTTTAAAGATTTCCATAGGAGGAATTTTATTAGCCGGTTTAATATTTTTATTTCCTTCTTTATATGGGGAGGGGACAAAAACATTACAATCATTACTGAATGGCAATGTTTCAGGAATACCTAAAGATTTTATATTTTCTTTTATACTGGATAATCAGTGGTATATTATGATATATCTCGGATTACTTATCTTATTAAAAGTAATTGCCATGGCTATTACAACAGGAAGTGGAGGAGTAGGTGGTATATTTGGCCCTACTTTATTTGTTGGAGGTGTTACAGGTTATTGGCTTTCTCATTTTATTAATTCATTTGGTTTCGTAAAACTGCATGAAGGTAATTTTGCTTTAGTTGGAATGGCAGGGCTAATGGCAGGTGTTATGCATGCTCCATTAACAGCAATATTCTTGATAGCAGAAATTACAGGAGGTTATAGTTTATTTATACCTTTAATGATAACTTCTACTATTGCATACATTACCATTTTGTGGTTTACTAAACATTCAATTTACACACACAGGTTAGCCCAAAGAGGTGAGTTGTTGACACACCATAAAGATAATGTTGTGCTTACCTTAATGAAGCTTGATAGCGTAATTGAAAAAG
>DAOVYZ010000309.1 GCA_030635365.1 Bacteroidales bacterium | reverse complement strand
AGCAGGTTACATGAATGAGTGTTGGATTATGGGATGTCAAGAGTGACCACCCGTACCTATCGCCAAAACTATACACAAGCTCAGGTTTGTTAGTTTCTGTCCACTATATAAGATCTGTAGGTTAAAATCCTTCATCTCCTCCCATATCATCCATGTTCTCCTGTGACTTTCGTTTTTTATCCGGCTTGTAATTATTTATTTTAAAAATTAATGTTAATGTTACAAAAGGAGTATTTGGCTCGTAATGTGAATACGAATAAAAATTTTCACCTTCGTAGGCAGATGAATGATTCATGGTTGCAAAAACATCTCTGACCTGTAGTGTTGCAGATATTTTGTTTTTGTACAAATCTTGTTTTACAGCCATGGCCGTCATAAAAAATCCGTCACGTTTACCCTGTGCAGTTATTGTCGGGCTATTATACATACCATTAAATTGCACACGTGTTGTTTTTCCAAAACGTAAAGTATTATTAAACCGTGCATTCCAGTTAAAACTGCTTTCAGAAAAATCCTTTCCGTCAAGTTCGCCTTTAACCTTATAATCATAAATATTACCCATTAAATCAATATGCCACCATTTTTGCACATCAATACCAAGCATCAATTCAATACCTAATGAATAATCATTTCCTACATTTTCGAAAGTTGTTAAATAAACATTCTCATCATAAACACTTTTGATTCTTTCAATTTTATTATTTGTAATACGATAATATGCTTCAACAGAAAATGAGTTTCTTCCAAACTTATTAAGGTAACTTAACTCGTAAGAATCAATATACTGAGGTTTAATACCGGGGTTTCCAATTCTTACATTATAAGCATCTGTCCAAGTGATGAATGGTTCAAAATAATAACCTCTTGGCCGTTTAATCCTTCTTGTGTAACTTGCCATTGCCTGTTGATCTTTTGGTAAATTATATGACATATGTACAGTAGGAAAGATATCCCAACGATCAATTAATGAGTTCTGGCCTGTTTCAACAAGTACAATTTCACGATAAGTATATTCGCCACGAAGTCCTCCCTGATAACCAAAGTTTCCAATTTCGCCGGAATACAATGAATATACTGAATGTATATGCCTGTCGTGAGTTACATCGTGCCTGAAATCGGCCATATAATCATAAACCTGAGTAACAGGATTGTATTGTTCCATTTCGGCAAGCTGGTCGCTATCTTCAATTCTTGTTTTATAGCCCGCTTCGAATTTATCATTTATTCTAAGTGGTAAGGTGTAATCTATTTGAAAAGTATAATGTTTTCTGGGGCCGGATTCTAATGACCTTTGCCCACTGGCCACATCATTATTATCATCAAAAAGTTGATTAAATGTTTCTTCTTCAAAATCGCGTGCACTATAGTTAAATAATGAAATAATTTCATGCCCTTTCTTCATAAATTTATGATTAAACCCTAAGCTTAATGTATAAAATAATCCCCCACGATCCGAAATCCGTTCGCTTGTATGAGTTTCATTTGTTGTAGCCGGATCAGTATAATTCCGATAATCTGCACAATTTGAACTATTCATATTCCAATTTCCGACTCTTGCAGAAAAGTTAATCGAATTTTTTGGATTAAGGGTTAAGTCAAACCCTGTTCTTACATTATAGGTTTGTCTCCCACGGTTAAAATCACCATCTGATAATAAATACGAAGTTGTATCATTAAATAAAGTTCTATTCTCCGTTTCGAAACTTCCTTCCCTGTTCCGATTATTAAAATCAGCACCCACATATATATTTAATCTTTCTTTTCTCCAGTTTAGAAGCAAATCACCACCATACCTCTCGTATCTCCCCGCATTCAAATTTATAATACCATTAAAACCCTGTAGTTTATTCTTTTTAGTGATAATGTTAATAATACCTGAAGTACCATCGGGATCGTATTTTGCCGAAGGATTTGTGATAATCTCAATATTATCAATGGCACTTGCCGGAATCTGGCTTAAAGCATCGCTGGCATTAAGCACTGTTGGTTTATTATCAATTAAAACAGTAAAACTTGTACTGCCACGCAAACTTACATTACCCTCAATATCGACAGTTACTGACGGGATATTTTCAAGTACCTCAACAGCTGTTCCTGAAGCCGATGTATGCTGTTGGCTCACATTTATTACCTTTTTATCTATCTTATAAGTCATAGTTGACCTGTCTGAAACAACTACTGCTTCGCCTATAGTTTCTACTGACGATTCCAGTTTTATTTGACCCAAATCAACATCTTTATCTTTTGGCTTTACAGCAACATTAGGGATAGTTTTGGTTTTATATCCTATAAAAGTTATATCAACTTTATACATTCCAAAATCAACATTCTTTATCTTAAAAAATCCTGTTTGATCAGTAATTGTTCCATTAACCACCTTATTATCCCTTTTACTGGTAATTGAAATTGTTGCGTACTCTAAAGGCTGGTTTTCGTTCGCATCAAATACAAATCCTTTTACCGTTCCTTTTTTACTCATGTCTATCTCTTCGGTATTTTCTGAAAAGCCCATAAATGACAATCCTATCATCAATGTAAATAGTAGTGTTCTTTTTAACATAATTCTGTTTTTATATAAACTCTTTTTGTGTGATTTCTAATTGCAAGTATGACACCTAAGTTGGTACTTTATTACAACTCAAAAGAAAAAAATTTAAGAAAGATTTGGTTTGGCAAGGGTGTATCAGATTACGGCATCAATTTACCCTGTTGACACACATTATGACTAACTATTTTATGATAAATTTTATTTGTTCCGTTCAATAAAATCAACAACCTCGTTAAAAAATAATTGCCCTTCATTATCCATTGGGGAATGCCCTGATTTTTCAAAAATTACTAATTTTTTATCATCTGACCCAATATTATTATATGCATCTTGCCCCATAGCCGGAGGTATTACCATATCATACCTGCCCCAGAGAAATAATGATGGAATTTTTATATTATACAGCTGGCCTGTATAACTTACTTTTTCCCAAATTTCCTGATCAGATAATATATTATTAACATTAAACCCATTCCAATAGACTGTTAGTGGATTATTCCTAAAAATAGTATTTACTAAACTTTGTGTCGCACTACGATCAGAAATCGAGTTAATAATTCCATCTTCTTCAAGTTTTGATTCAGCCTCAAACCCATTTGAATTTAAGTAATCAGAATTATCCGAATCGAAGTGAAGTGTATCCATGCTATTTACCATACATGATCTACCTTCACAAAAAGAAACGCTATTACCCAATGCAATTTGCTCATCACTTATTCGCTTAAAATAACGTATAGTTTCAAAAAAAAGTTCATGAAGGTCATGCCCCCCATCAACCTCAATCCACCCTTTAAATAAATTTTGATTATTCCCATTCAATAAAACCGCTGTTCCGAGACTTCCTCCCCAACTATGCCCCATTAGAAAAAATTTACAGTCGTTACCAAACTTATGCTGAAGAACTTTTATCAGTGCTACAACATCTTCAGCCATTAAATCTATACTTATTTTGCTATCTGAATAATTCCCTTGTGACATACCCGAATTTCTTTGGTCAAAGTAAACTACTGCGTATTTCTTTTCCAAATCATCTTTTATAACTCCCATTCGGTATTCTAACCCACTTCCTCCCGGCCCACCATGTAAAATAATAACAAATACTTTTTCAGAACCATTGCCATAAATATAGGCAGGCATATCTGCTCCTCTATATCTAACATAAATAACTTTATGTAAATCATCAAGATCATCTTTTTGACACGACAAAAGAAATAAGGTTAATATGATGAAAACCGTTGAATATTTTATAATATGTTTCATTTGTGATTCTTTTTTAAGTTAAACGTGTACCCATACTCGATATACAATAAGGGTAAAATATTTGTATTATAGGGCATCAAAACCATAACATTGAGATTTAAAAACCATGAATTAAGATATTTCTCTTTACGTTGCTTACCCACACCTAATGTAAATACAGGGGCATAATAATTTCTGCCGGGTAAAAATAGTTTTTTCACATTTCCGTTATCATCAACCTCGTACGTTTCTGGCAGAAATGACCTATAATAAGCCAGAGGGCTTAAACCTACTCTATATTGAAAACCTTTGGTAGCTGTTTTTCTATACGTTATTCCATAATAATTAAAGGCACCTACATGACTCTTAGGATCCCAATAAAAACCAACATTTCCTCCAAGCAAAAAATTATGAGTTCGTACTTTAAGTTTTTCTCCCCTTTTTTTCTGTTTAACTTTAGTTTTTATTTTTTCGTAAAAAACATATTCTGCCCGAAAATTTAGTCCCGGATTCCAAAGATTATTCCCGTAATAAGAAATGCCATAATCCAACTCATTAAATAGCGACTGTTTTTCATCATTTTGTGCAGACAAAGAAATTGTTATAAATACCAACAATCCGATTAATAAAATTCTTTTTTTATTATATTCTTTTTTCTTTTTGGAAGTTTTCTCAAAAACTCCGTTTAAAATATGTTTAGTCATTTATGTATTACTATTAAATTAGTTTTAGGCATACAGAATAGTTCTTCTGAAACTGCTATTTTTAATATTTACTTTTATATATCGTATGTATTTTTGTAAATTCTTCTGCCTTACAAAAGTATCATGTTTTAGAATTACTACAAAATAGTTAGCATAAACCCTACCTTTTTAAATTTTATTTGATGGCTATGATATAAATAAATGTTGATTTTAGTGTAAATTTTGAGTCTTTGTGGCTATTCTTTTTTTGCCACTAAAACACTAACCTGCTTGCCAGCAGGCAAGAACTCTAAGTATCACAAAAACAGCAATCTCTTCTGCAGTTACATACGTGTTGCTGATAAAGTCAACTTAGCAAACCAAATAATTCCCCATTATTATTTTAAAATCATTTCGT
>DAOVYZ010000039.1 GCA_030635365.1 Bacteroidales bacterium | reverse complement strand
TGACAATATAGTTGCAAGTGGTGTCAAATTATATGCTACTGAGGATAATATATTTAATACTGAAAATTTAATCGTAACATCTGATTTTACATCCGATGTTGTAAATTTTGATAATTTGAATCATGGACTTACCAGAGGCATACCAACTGTGTGGTTAACTTATGATATTAAAGAAGATGTTGATCATAATATGTATGGCCATATAGCTGATGCAATGATAAAAGAATCTGACATAAAAGTAGAAAATTCTTATTATCCTTTCATTGATAAATCTCCAAGTGGAAGTAGAACAATATATGAATCTATCTTTATAGATGATTTTGAAACAGATAAAGGATGGAGATTAAAAGGAGAGTTCGAACGAGCTATTCCTCAAGGGTTACACGCTAATAGCTTAGGACATGCTGATCCGGATGAAGCGTATAGTGAAAGTTATGTATTAGGTACCGATTTAACTACAGATGGAAATTATTCAGATAATATTGTTGATACAGGAACCGTAGCTCAAACACCAACATTTGACCTTAAGTATTACAAGAATATTACATTAGCTTATCAACGTTGGATAAATATTCAATCATATATTTTTGATAGGGCAAAGATTTTAGTATCAACCGATGTTGATACAGTATGGAATGAATTATGGGGAAATCCACAACTATCTATCCTTAATGAGAATTTATGGAGCTATCACACATTTGATTTATCCTCATATTTCGAAAGAAATGATAACGCTAAAATTAAATTTACATTAGGTGGAACTAATTCAAATAGTAACTATACCGGATGGAATATTGATGATGTTATTATTGTGGGTAATTTTATATCTAAGGATGTTGGGATTTCTGATTGGATAAGCCCATTAGAAGGATGCGGAAACACAAATGAAGAATATGTAGAAGTAACAATTCAGAATTACGCCGGTGAAGTATTAACCGACCCGCTACCTGTTAGTTATTCATTTGATGGTGGAACAACCATCAAATATGATACAATTCTTAATCCAAATATAGCCATTGATGGCTCAATAAATTATACGATCGACAAACCTGTTGACTTATCAACTCCGGGTTGGTACAACAATGTATATGCTACAACGCACTTGGCCGGAGATCAGGACAACTCAAATAACAGAATTGACAGGTCAATGTTCATAACACCCACATATACATTACCATATATTGAAACCTTTGAAAGCAATTTTGGATATTATTTATCAGGAGGACAAAATTCAACATGGGAATATGGAACACCAGCGGGCACAGTAATTGATGCTGCAGCATCAGGCACTAAAGCATGGGTAACTGATTTAAATGGAGAATATTTAACCAGTGATTCATCTTACTTTTTAAGTCCTTGTTTTGATTTTTCAGGATCTGATTCTATAATTTTTGAGTTTAAGTGTAAAGGCCTATCCCAAGATAAAATTGATGGATTATCCTTACTATATTCACTAGATCAAGGTTCTTCCTGGTTTTTGGTTCCTGATGAGCACGACTATTATTGGAATTGGTATAACGAAACAAATATTAGTCAGTTGGGATTACCAGGTATTGATACAACAAACGGTGAATGGCTTATTTTTAGGCAGCTCCTACCATCAACATTTAGTAATCAAAATTCTGTTAAATTTAAATATGTTTTTGAAAGTGATGCATCAACAAGTTATGAAGGATTTGGTATAGATGATATTAAAATTTATGATGCTCCCTATGACGTTGGTGTAACATTATTAACCTATCCATATACAAAATGCGAATGGAATGATACAACTCATGTGAAAGTTTATGTTGAAAATTATGGGCTAACTCCAGTAAAATCAGGGACAAAAATACCTTTAGTCCTAGATTTTGAATCACAAGTCATTAATGACACATTAATTTTAGTAAGCGACCTGGCAATTGGTGATTCGACTCTATTTACTTTTGCGTCTACAGTAGACATGTCATATGCAGGTGATTATGATTTTATAATTAACACAAAACTAGAATCGAATACATTTTTCTATAACGAAACTCAAAGTAATGATACCTTATATTCTACTGTCACAGTGCAAGGTATGCCAGGGTATAATCCGTTCCCTGATCAGATTGGTGACAATCCTATTGATACTATATTACCAGCAGGTACAGGTTACTCAAATTATAACTGGTCTGGTGGTGGCAATCCTGATGTTGTTCTTCCGAGAGACACTTTATTAGTAGATACTGAAGCATGGTATAAGGTTACTGTTACAAATGGAGTAGGCTGTACAGCTATTGATTCGGTTGAGGTTGTTAACTCATTAATCGATTTAGAATTAGATAGTCTTTATACTGAACTTGAAGATTCCTGCCAAAGAAATGTATTGACTGAATTGTCGGTTCACTATATAAATAATAGTTTAGGGCCAATAGGTGTAAATGACACTGTTCTTTTAGCCTATCAGATAAACAGTAATCCAATTGTATTAGACAGTATGTTTATTACCCAAGCTGTTCCTGTTGGAGATACAGCGTGGTTTACATATAATGAAAAAGCTGATTTTAGAACACCTGTACCCTACACACTAAAAGTCTTTACAAATATACTCAGTGATTTGAATCATGCTGATGATTCTATAACAAAAACATTTAACACAAATGGTTATGTTGATGTAGAATTAAACTATGATACAGCTTATTCATCTCAGGCAGACACATTAGATATAATTGCAACTCCTGGTTATACAAGCTACACATGGGTTCCTGCAGAAACTAATGATACTATTAATCCAATTAATAATGTAAGTCAGTGGTATAAAGTTACAGTGACCGACACTTATGCATGTGGACAAGATAAAGATTCAGCCTATGTAGAAACATACGATTTTGGTATTGAGAGCATGATCAATCCGGTTAGCGATTGTGAATTTACGGCTACTGAAGCAATTCAGGTATCTGTACATAATTATAGTGGGAATACATATATTACGGGAACTAAAATACCATTTAGATACAATTTTGACAGTAATGGTTGGAACAACGATACTGTAACTCTTGCCGGTAATTTTAATCCCGGGGCTGATCAAACATTAACCTTAACAAATACCGTAGATCCATCTTCTTTAGGTGATCATACTTTAGAGATTGAAATAGATGCCAGTCAAGATGCAGACAATTCTAATGATGACTATAATCATAATTTTGAAACCTGGGGATATCCGGATGTTAATTTAGCACACGATACAATATATACAACAAGTGCGGATACTATATTATTAATTGCACAAAGTGGTTTTAATACATATAACTGGAGTAACGGATCAACTAATGACACATTAGCTGTAAGTGAAAATTATTCACGAAAATATGTTATTACTGTTACTGATGATAATGGCTGCGGAAGTGATAAAGATTCAACCCAAATTATTACGTATAATCTTAAACTAAATTCGCTTATTACACCTAAGAATGCATGTGCTCATACAAGTACTGAGACTGTTATGATATCAATTCAAAATACAGGTAACGACACACTAAAATCAGGAACTATTATTCCTGTGGGTTATATTCTTAATAGTAATCCTGCAATAAACGAAAATTTAATATTAGGTGCTGATCTCAGGCCATATAAAACTGTAAATTATTCATTTACCACTACTGCAAATTTATCAGCAATTAATACATATAAATTTAAAGTATTTACTGCTTTCGGACTTGATGTAGATAATACTAATGACACACTGGTTGATGCTTTAAAAACGTTTGGTTATCCTACATTAGAACTAGGTAGTGACATCTATACAACAGAACCTGAAACGGTTTCAATTGTCGGCCCAACTGGCTTTACAGCTTATAACTGGAATGATGGAAGCACAAGTTCAACATTAAATGTAAGTTATCCTGCTACTAAATTATATAGTTTAACAGTTACAGACATTAACGGTTGTACCGCTTCAGATGATGTAAATGTTTATACTTATAATATTTCTGCCGATTCAATAAATTCACCTATTGCACAATGTGAATTAACTAGTTCAGAAACTGTTATTATTGGTGTATTAAATGAGGGTAAAGATACATTACAAATTGGAGAACCACTGGAAGTTGGCTACAGATTAAATTCCGGCACTTATTTAAGTCAGGCATTTACTCTAACAGGTATTCTATATCCTGACAGTACAGAATTATTTACTTTATCAAGCTATCCTGCTAATTTATCAGTAAATCAATTGCATGAATTTAAGGTTTTTGCAAAACTTACTAATATTGATGTTGAGCTTTCAGATACAACTACTATTAATATTGACTATTTGAAACCGAATTTTGATCTTGGTGCTGATGTTAATACCGGTAATGCGCAATATACCATTACTGCAGAAACCGGATACACATCGTACTTATGGTTTGATAATATTACAACAACTAATACTTATACTGTTGATATAAATAATCAAACACCTAATCAATATTATGCCGTAACAGTTACAAACTCATATAGTTGTACTGCAGACGACTCAATTCAGGTAACATTTACAACCCTACCGAATCTTGCAGTAACAAGTTTATTCTCTCCGGTATCAGAATGCTGGAAAGCAACTAAAGACACTACTGTTAGCATTCAAATAAGAAATACCGGGGTTGTTAACCTTTCTTCAGGTACTAGTTTTACAGTGGGATATAGAATTGATAACGGAACTCCTGTAACTGAAACTTTTAATTTATCAACTGCAATGAATACAAGTGATACCAGGAATCATACGTTTGCTGATGAAATTATTTTTGCTTCCGCTAAAATATATGAATTCAAACCATTTGTATACCTTTCAAACGATGGAGATAGAAGTAATGACACTTTAGTGAGGAATATTGACATATCGGCTCCTGAAGTTGACCTGGGGCCTGATACAATATATTTTACCAGTGATTCATATGAAATATCAACTTCTATAAGTTATTCTTCATATTTATGGAGCGATGGAAGTACCGGAACAAATTTAGTTGTTAGTGAATCAGGAACATATTCTGTTACTGTTACAGACATACTTGGTTGTAGCGGATTTGGGCAAATAGTTTGTATAAAAAATCCAACCGGAATTGATAATATAATAAGTGGAACCGGCTATTCTATTAAATATTATCCGAATCCGGTATTATATGAATTAACAATTCTATTTGATAATAGTAAATCAACTGATGCTATTATAGAAATAATAAATATTAATGGACGAGTTGTATATAATAATAAATTCACTAATATTGAAAATTCCATTGAGAAAATTGATATTAGTAAATATGCCAATGGTATTTATTATATACGATTTAAAATCAAAGATAAATTTTATTCAAGAAAACTCATAATCCAATAGTTTAAGAGAATACTAGTTGAAGTGTAAAGCAGCGTATTTATTACGCTGCTTCTTTTATGACTTATCTTATATTTCACGCTGATAAAAATCATTGGATTTTTAAGCTAACTTAATTTATTTTAATCATTCAAAATTTAAATCAAATTTAACCAGACATGTCTAAAATTGAAAAACACCCTATTCTTGAAATTCCTAAAGAAAATGCTACTACTTTTCAGTTTCAAGGTGTGGAAATATCGGCAGATAAGAATTTTACGATTGCCGCAGCTCTTCACCAGGCAGGATATCCGGTTCATAGTCACAGTTTGGAAAATAGAAAAAGAAGCTTAGGGTGTGGCATTGGAAAATGTGGTGCTTGTGAAATGATTGTTGATGGGGCAATACAACGAATTTGTATAACTAAGGTTAATAATGTAAAAGAAGTTAAAGAAATACCGAAGGATTTTGAACCGGACTCAAGAAAAGTAATAACAGATAAAGAACTTAATGTATATAAAACTGATGTAGTTATTATAGGTGCAGGGCCTGCCGGACTGGCAGCGCGGGAAGTTTTGAATGAACATGAAGTAAGCAATATAGTAATTGATAATAATGATCAAATTGGAGGCCAGTTTTTAATGCAAACCCACCAGTTCTTTTTCTTCGAAAAAGAAAAAAAATTTGGAGGAATGCGTGGGTTTGATATTGCAACAACCCTTGCTGGTGATAACCATAATGGCATTTTTTTAAATTCAACAGTATGGGATATTCTTGAAGGGAAAAGATTAGCGGTTAAAAATATTAAAACAGAAGAAATATATTATGTTGATTCAAAACATTTAATTATAGCTACCGGAGCCGTTCCATTTATGCCCCCTTTTGAAAATGATGATGTTCCCGGTGTATTTACTGCTGCTGTCGTACAAAAAATGATGAATCAGGAATTTACTTTGCTTGGGAAAAATGTTTTAACAATAGGTGCAGGTAATATTGGCTATTTAACATCATACCAATTAATGCAGGCAGGAGCAAACGTAAAAGCAATTATTGAGGCACAGGCTTTTGAGGGAGGATTTCCGGTACAAGCTAATCGTGTTCGCAGATTAGGAATTCCAGTTTTAACTTCTAAAATACTTATAAAGGCTATTCCTAATAAAAATAATGACGGAATTATAGGTGCTGTTATCGCTGACTCAAAAAACTTTGAACCAATTCCGGGGACAGAACAAATTATTGATGGAATTGATGCAATAAATATTTGTACAGGCTTAGTTCCTGATGATGCATTATTAATTAAAGGGAAAGAAATATTTGGACGAAATTGCCATGGAGCCGGTGATGCAATTAGAATTGGAGAAGGTACCAGTGCCGTTCTGAGAGGAAAACAAGTTGCTTATGAAATTCTTGAAGAAATGGCATTACGATTTGATTACGATAAATATCTAGCCATCTCAAAAGAATATATTGACTCCCAACAGCATCCTACCAAGGTTATTGAAGAGCCTTTTATCCCAAATAAAAAAAGGCAAGAGGAAAAACCTTTTGTATTAATTGATTGTTTACATGGTTTTGCTTGTAATCCTTGTGCATTTGCTTGCCCTCATGATGCAATAACTAAATCATCAACCAGTACAGTTCCCCAAATAGATTTTGAAAAATGTATTGGTTGTATGCAATGTGTATATCAATGTCCCGGTTTAGCAATATTTGGATATAATTTGAAAAAAGATTGGTTATTTCTACCAATTGAATATGAAGCCAAAGAAAATACAGAAGTATTTTTAGTTAAAAATAACGGACAAAAACTAGGAGAAGGCATTATTGAAAAAATCTTAAAAAAAGACAATAAAACTAACGTTGCGCGGGTTAAGTCTTTGAACTTCCATGGAGAATCTCTTATAAATGTCAGGGGGTTCATTGTTAAGGAAAGTTATCCTGAAAAAATTGATTTTAAAGAATCTACAGATAAAAGTAAGGCCGATCAGTATATTTGTCACTGTGATGACGTTAAATTAAAAGATATTCTCAACGTTATTGGAGGCCGCAAATTTATTTCTACTAATGAAGTAAAGCATACTACCCGATTAGGAATGGGAGCATGCCGTGGTAAAAGATGCATAAAAAGATTAAAAACGGTACTTCCAAAACATGGAGTATCTCTTGTAGGAGATGCTACGCCACGTGGCCCATTATCTAATCAATTAGGGCTAGGTGAACTTTTTCCAAGAAATGTTCACGAGAAAGTCATTACTCATATCAACGGATCAGGCCGCAAAAAAGTTAAAGTGCAATCATTTGTAGCCGGAGGAGGAATTGGAGGTAGTGCATTGTTCAGGTACTTAGCTGAATCTGGCCAAAAGCCATTATTGATAAACTATGGACGTGGAGCATCATGGAGAAATATTGCAGGTGGGCGCCCCAATTTTAGCCTGTCTGAATTATCGGATATTGCAAATAAAAACCTTGATATTTTTAAAGAATTACAGGAAATTCAAAATATTGATTTTTTACCTATTAAATATGTAACTTTTGCTCATGATGATAATATTTATAAGGCTTTGCAAGCTTCTATAGAATGGTCGAATGCCAGAATGATTGAACCAAAAGATTTCAAAAAAGAAGTTTCACCCTATTTTAATGAAAATATAAAAACTTATAAATCAGCCTTAATTACTGATAATTGTTGGCAAGCAACACCAGGCAAAGTTATTGACGTATTAAGAAAAATTGGAATTAAAGCTGGTGGAGAAATTCTTGAAGATTGTGAGTTAATTGATGTAAATAAATCAGGAAAGAATTATCAAATTATTGTACGTGACCACAATAACGAATACATTGAGTATGAAACCGAAGTATTTATTAATGCTTTAGGCCCTGATGGTGATAAATTTGCTAAAAAACTGGGAATCCAAACGGGCATTTATCCTGTAAAACACCAGGCTTTTATCACCCGCCGCATACCTATGATGGGCACTAAAGGGAATCCATTATCTATGGTTATTGACCGTAGAAATTACAAAGGTTTTACAGCAGTGTATGGTCAGCAATTAGCTGAAACAGGACAAATAATCGGGTGTGCTTCACCTGCAATTGAACCTTCTGAAACTGATAAAAACCTTAGCATTAATTCGCAAGATTTTATGGAAATTGTATCCGAAGTATTTGTGAATTGGATTCCTAATTTATCATCAGTTGGTTTCCAAGCTGTTTGGGCTGGCTATTATGTTGAACCCAAAATGCTTGTTGACCCGGAACATGGATTATTTATTGGTTTACGAGGACAAGGATTTATGCTGGGGCAATATCTCGCTAAATTGTATGTTGATAAATTAATGGGAAGAAATGTTCCTGCTTATTTTGACAGGCTGAAACTTAATGGTGATGGCTTATTAGAAAAAGCTTTTAAATAATTTCATTACTAATTTAAATTGAAAGCCTGCCATAACATTTGTAGCAGGCTTTATTATATCAAATTTTATTAATTATAATATCTTCTAATCTTCTTTTAGGAACATGATGAACATTATTTTCATCTCTATAATACTTTATATCACCATCTTTAGCATCCTCAATAATTACTTCTTCTTTTGGTTTCCCCAAAGCTAAAACTAATAACACATCAAAATTCTCTTCTATGTTCAAGAGTTCTTTTAATTTTTCTCTTTTAATTGAAGCAAATATACATCCTCCTAAACCATTTTCTACGGCCCCGATCAACATGCTTTGCGAAACAATACCATGGTCACAGGAAAAATTATTTGTTAAGTTCTTATCACCTAATATTACAATATATCCACTAGGCCTTTCACCTTCTTCAGGACCATCCCAGTCCTTCAGATATCCCGCCCAAGCTAAAGTTGAAAAAACTTTTTTATTTATTTCCCTATCTACAGACAAATAGTACTTTAATGCTTGTAAATTTCTGCTTGCAGGAGATAACCTAGCCAAATCAATTAAATCTTTCAAGTCACTCATTGCGATTTTATGATCTTGATAAAATCTTCGGTAACTTCTATTTTTTAGTATTAAATCCTTAATCATATCTTTTTTATTTTTTGAAAATGTACAAAAAAAGAGGCTGTCCAAAAAGTCTTTGTGTGCCTTTGCGTTTCCTTTGCGCTACTTTGTGGTATAATGACAAAATGTTGTTACACAGAGTTTCGCAAAGTAGAAAAAACAAGCAATTTCTTAATTTTTAAGACTTTTTGGACAGCCTCTTTCTAAATATTTAACAGAAAAATATTTTAGTAATTTGTTTTCTCAATCTCAAAATATGCTTCCGGATGCCCACAAACAGGACAATTCTGCAATGCCTTAGTACTTTCGTGTACATGCCCACATTTACGACAAACCCAACGAACTTTTTCTTCTCTTTCAAAAACTTTTCCTTTTTCCAGATTCTCAAGAAGTTTACGATATCTTTTTTCATGATCTGCTTCTATTTTAGCAATTAATTTGAAAGCAGTTGCAACCTTCTTAAAACCTTCCTCTTCAGCCACTCTTGCAAACTCTGGGTAAAGATCTGTCCATTCTTCATTTTCTCCATCTGCTGCTGCTTTCAAATTTTCGGCTGTTGTTCCAATAACTCCGGCAGGATATGCTGCAGTTATTTCAACCATTCCTCCTTCGAGAAATTTAAAAAAAGTCTTTGCATGTTGTTGTTCCTGCAATGCAGTTTCCATAAAAAAATCTGCAATCTGCTCATATCCTTCTTTTTTCGCTTTCTTAGCAAAAAACTCATATCTGTTCTTTGCTTGAGATTCGCCAGCAAATGATTTCAATAAATTTTGCTCTGTACGTGTACCTTTTAAAGTGCTCATAATATATTCAATTTTTTAGGCTGCGATTTAAACTAATGTTGGTATACTTTTTTTATGATACTTAGAGATTTAGTGTTTTAGTGGCAAAAAAAATAGTCACAAACCTGCCTGCCGAACAAATTCTTTGATAGGCAGGGACACCAACCTGCTTGCCAGCAGGCAAGAACACAAAATTTACACTAAAATCAACATTTATTTATATCATAGCCATTTTTTAATAACTTATAAATTCTAATTTGGTTTCGAAGATATAAAAATCACTACATATAAAAAGGTAATTAATTACTTAATTAAATAATTTATAATGATTTTAAATATTAATATCGCCTGGAAATAACTTCCCAATCAATTATATTCCAAAAATTGCTAATGTAATCCGGCCTTTTATTCTGATAATCCAAATAATATGCATGCTCCCATACATCGCAGGTTAAAATTGGAATATATCCTTCCCGAATTGGATTATTAGCATTAGATGTTTGAATAATATCAAGGCTTCCATTATTTTTTTTCACTAGCCATGCCCAACCAGATCCAAATAAAGTTTTAGAGGCGGTCGAAAACTTATCCTTAAATTCATCAAATGAATCAAATGTTTGATTAATTGCATCAGCTAATGTACCTGATGGTTTAGCTTGTTTATTTTTATCAAATTGTTCAAAATAAAAGGTATGATTCCATACCTGAGCCGCATTATTAAAAATACCTCCTTCGGAACTATTTACTATTGCAATAAGGCTTGCATTCTCAAATTCAGTACCCTTTACTAAATTATTCAAATTATTTACATATGCGGCGTGATGTTTATCATGATGAAACTCTAAGGTTTTTTTAGATATAACAGGTTCAAGCGCATCATACGCATAAGGTAAATCAGGTAATTCAAAAGCCATTGTATTAATTTTTAAAGTTGAACTTAAATAGTTAAACAAATTTAAGAATTAATTTATTATTACAACGAAAATACTTAATTATTAAAACAAAAGCCAAGGATAAATCCCTGGCTTTTAGAAACCTAAATTTACAATTAAACCTATCAGTCCTAACTGTTACCAATCAAGCGACAGGCAGTTAGCTAAACGAAACGCTTAGCAACTTGGCCCCAATCAATTACATTCCAAAAAGCATTTATATATTCCGGCCTCCTGTTTTGATATTTCAAATAATATGCATGTTCCCATACATCAAGTCCTAATATCGGAGTACCCTTTACATCAGCTATATCCATCAAAGGATTATCCTGATTTGGAGTTGATGATACAGTCAACTTCCCATCTTGGTTTACTAACCAAGCCCAGCCTGAACCAAATCTTGTTGCAGCCGCTTTATTAAAAATTTCTTTAAACTTTTCAAACGATCCAAAATCTCTATTAATAGCACCTAATAAATCTCCAATTGGTTCTCCACCTCCTTTAGGTGACATACTCTCCCAAAAGAGTTTATGGTTATAAAAACCTCCACCATTATTTCTAACCGCAACTGAATATTTTGAAATATTCTTTAAAATTTCTTCAATTGATTTATTCTCTAATCCTGTATCCTTAACTGCATTATTCAAATTATTTGTATAACCTGCATGATGCTTAGAATGATGGATTTCCATTGTTTTTGCATCAATGTGCGGTTCTAATGCATTGTAATCATATGACAATACTGGTAATTCAAAAGCCATAGTTTCTATTTTTTAATTAATATTATTTAGATTCATTCTAATTTATTTTAACTTATAACAAAGATTATTTCCATTTGTTTACAATTTTTTAAAATT
>DAOVYZ010000278.1 GCA_030635365.1 Bacteroidales bacterium | reverse complement strand
GGAAGATTATCTTCACCGCATCGGGAGAACAGGCCGAGCCGAAGCAACCGGCGACGCGATCACATTCGTATCCTACGACGAGATTCCGCTAATACACAGGATAGAGCGGTTTATAGGCCGGAAGTTTAAAGACCAATATTATGAAGACTTTGACTACAACCGGCGCATTTCGCTGAAAAATGGCCCTCATAGTGGGCCGGGCAATAAGAAAAGAAAAGGCTCTTACGCAGGAAGAACTTGCCTTAAGGTCGGGTCTTGCTCTTAGCCAAATTGCAAGAATGGAAACCTCGCGTATAAACCCAACATTAAGCACAATATTTAGGCTAGCTAGAACTTTAAGCATAAAACCAGGTGTTTTACTTGATTTTGAATTACCGCCTAAATAACATTCTCATGACAACTTAATCTTTAAAGAAAAGAAAGACGCAACTATTTGTTACGCCTTTCTTCTTGTCATATTGTAGTGTACTATATATTTAATGAATACTCTTTTATATTCTGTTTTCGAATATTAGGGATGTTAGTCATATCCAATTTGAAAGGAACCGTAAGATTCAAAGAGCCTTTGTAGTATAAGTCCACAATTTCTGATTTTTCCAACAAACAATTATAAATTCTTACTCTTTGCACATCACCCTTAAATTGATAATAACCGGCTGATAGACTAATTTTATCCCAGAGAGCCGGTGCAGAATTCTTGCAAATCTTTTTAATATCGTTTACTTCGTTGCCATTTATCCAAAGTTTTGATTCTCTTATGTCATCCACATAATCTCCCTTAATAAATATAACAGCATGATACCACTTGTTATTTTTGAATATATAATTAAATCGTTTGTAATTTTCTGCCGACCTCCTGATTATAAATGTATTATTATATGAAATTCCTACATAAGAATATTTATTTTTGCCTGAAAAACCTATAATACTTTGGCTTAAACTATTATCATTTGTTTTAAACCAGAACGATACTGTTCTTTCACTATTTAAAAACGATAAACCTGTATTACATTTATCTTTATTCCTTTCAACATTACTATTAGCCAGCCCTTCCTTTTGAATTGACAATGTATTTGAAAAATAGTTTTTAAATATTTTTAATGATTTAACCCCCATAAACCGAATTCTAATTCATGTAATTTAATTATCTTTTCTTAAATATCAAAATCTGTACCAAGATAAGAATAATAAGTCATTTCTCTTCAACCATGTAATAAAATGCAGGTTTGGTGTAATGAAATGCAGGTTTGAAGTAATAAACTGCAAAACGTTATATAATTTTTAAAGTAAAATGATATATATTTATACATTAGCATTTGTAATTATCCAATGAATTTCAATTACCATAACTAAACTATATAATTGTAAATTTGATGTTGAAATCGTTGATTTGAAAGATAATAAAGAAAATGCCTGTGGGACAAAAGTAATTGTACATATACCTAAAACCCTAAACTAAATATTAACCCTATTAAAAGATGTATTATGTTTAAGGCAGTAATTATTGATGATGAAAAGAAAACCAGAGACTTTATTGAATCAATTATCGAAAATAATTTCCCCAACATAGTAGTCTATGATAAAGCTTCTTCGGTAATTGAAGGAATAAAATCAATTGAAGAAAATCAACCAAACATTGTATTTCTTGATATCGAAATGCAAGATGGAAGTGGTTTTGATGTTTTAGATGCTATACCCGAGAAAAAGTTTAATTTTATATTTATAACTGCTTATAACCAGTATGCCGTAAGAGCCTTCAAATACAGTGCTATCGACTATTTGCTAAAACCAATTGATATCGATGAATTTAACTTTGCAGTTGAAAAGATGATAAAAAACCCTATAAGTTTAACAGCCCAATCAGATAACTTTTTGGTATTAAAAGAAAATATACAATCAAGCATCCCTCTTAAACTTGCAATACCATCGACTAATGGATTTGAATATATTAAAATTTGTGAAATTATCCGCTTTGAAGCTGACGGAAGGTATACGCATCTATTTTTGTTATGTGGTCGAAAGATAACAATATCAAAATCTTTAGGAGAATTTAATGATTTAATTATTGAAAAGTTTTTTTATCGCCCTCACAAGTCGCATATTATAAATTTGCAGCATGTTAAAATGTTTAATAAAAAAGAAGGTGGCTATATTGTTATGGAAGATAATTCCCAAGTTGCAATCTCCAGAAATAAACGTGAAGAGTTTCTCCAAATAATGTCCGGTTTTAATTCTTAAGTATTATCAATATTATTGTTCTTCCCTATTTAACCCTATTTCAATAAGGCTTACTTTCTTATAATCTTTGGGTGAATTAAATTCTGATGGATCTATATCTTCCTTTTCCAGACTTGTAACTTCGCTAATAGATTCATATCCTCCAAAATAGCCTATTGATTTTAAAGGAAATCCCTTTTTTGCAAATTCTATATATTGAATATCTTTCTGATAATATGACCCCGATTCTATTTGACTAATAAAGTCTCCAAATACATTATAAAATTTCCCAATATCAAATTGGCTATGTGCTCTATTCGATTCTGATAGCCATGCCTCTTCTTTAACTGTTCCATTCACTACAATCTCATATTTTACTGCTGTATATCCTGCAATTTTTTCTTTCTCACTAGTCTTATTAATCTGCAAATCATATTCCTCAGGCTCTTCTCCGGCAAATTTTGAAGGATCATCTATACTTTCCATCATACCCTGATACATCTTTTTTATCATCTCCCGCTGTTCCTCTGGGGCATTTTTTAATTGTTCGTCCATAGCAGATTTCATTGCTGCTTTTATCTCCCCTTTATAATCGCTAATTTTACCTGTCCAATATACCTTCTTGACAGGGCTTTGTATTATTATTTTCTCGTTATTTAAATCAAATATAGTAATTACATCCTCTCTCACAACCTTCATTATATTGTTCTGTATATATACTTTTTCAATTAAGGCTGTTTCAATACCTTGATCAGAATCGTAACTGCGATTAGTGATTACCCAACCAGCTTTTGTTTGTAAAGCTATAAGTAATATAAATATTAAAATAACTATAGTCTTGTGTCTTTTCATTTTTATTTAAGATTTTCCTGGTTTACATCTAAAATACATACCAAAAGGGTAATATATTGTTTGTGCTTGTGCCAAAATTAGGAATTATATTTGATTTAAGAGTACTGATTACTCAAATTATAAAAAGAAAAAACCCTTTGCGCACATAGCAACAAAGGGCTGAAAATTATATAGGTTTTTACCTGCTTAGCAGGGATGATTGATTTTACATCATTCCTGGCATACCACCACCCATTCCACCGCCTGCTGGCATTGGAGGCATTTCTTCTTCTTCCTCAACAACAACACATTCAGTAGTTAAGAACATCCCGGCAATGGAAGCTGCATTTTCAAGAGCTATACGGACAACTTTTGTAGGATCAATAACTCCTGATTTGTATAAATCCTCGAATTGGTTTGTACGTGCATTGTATCCAAAATCAGCTTTTCCCTCTTTTACTTTCTGAACGATAATTGACCCTTCAATACCTGCGTTCTCAACAATCTGGCGTAAAGGCTCTTCAATTGCTCTCTTAATAATAGCAACTCCAGTAGTTTCATCTTCGTTTTCACCTTTTAATTCATCAATTGCGTCAATTGCACGAACATAGCCCACACCTCCACCTGGAATAATTCCTTCTTCTACAGCTGCGCGAGTTGCACTTAAAGCATCGTCAACACGGTCTTTCTTTTCCTTTAGCTCAACCTCGCTGGCAGCACCAACATAAATAACAGCAACACCCCCGGACAACTTAGCTAAACGTTCTTGTAACTTTTCTTTATCGTAATCAGAAGTTGAAGCTTCAATTTGTGATTTAATTTGATTAACTCTAGCAGCTATGTTTTCTTTTGCACCATCTCCATTAACAACTGTAGTATTTTCTTTATCAATGGATATTTTTTCACAAGTACCTAACATTTCAAGTGTAGCACCTTCAAGAGTTAGTCCCTTTTCTTCAGTAATTACTGTACCTCCTGTTAATACAGCTATATCTTCAAGCATTTCTTTTCTTCTATCACCAAAGCCCGGAGCTTTAACAGCTGCAACTTTTAATGAACCACGAATTTTATTAACTACCAGCGTAGCCAACGCTTCACCTTCTATATCTTCTGCAATAATCATTAATGGTTTGCCATTTTGAACTGCTGATTCTAAAATTGGCATCAGGTCTTTCATTGCAGAAATTTTCTTGTCAGTAAGCAAAATGTAAGGGCTTTCTAAAACCGCTTCCATTTTTTCTGTATCAGTAACAAAATAAGGAGAAATATATCCACGGTCAAACTGCATACCTTCAACAGTCTTTAACTCATCTTCAGTACCTTTTGCCTCCTCAACAGTAATTACTCCTTCTCTACCTGCCGTTTTCATTGCATCTGCAATTAATTTACCAATTGTAGCATCGTTGTTCGAAGAAACTGAAGCTATTTGCTCAATCTTTTCGTTTGATTCACCAACATCTTTCGATTGCTTTTTAAGGCTTTCAATAACTTTTGCTACTGCTTTATCAATACCACGTTTTAAATCCATAGGATTTGCTCCGGCAGTAACATTTTTTATCCCTACATTAATAATTGATTGTGCTAACACAGTTGCTGTAGTAGTACCATCTCCCGCATCGTCATTGGTTTTAGATGCAACTTCTTTAACCATTTGTGCACCTAAGTTTTCAAACTTATCTTTTAATTCGATCTCTTTTGCAACAGTAACACCATCTTTAGTAATTTGAGGTGCACCAAATTTTTTCTCAATAACAACATTACGCCCCTTTGGACCCAAAGTAATTTTTACAGCGCTTGCTAATTGATCAATTCCTTTTTTTAATTGATCCCTAGCATCAATATCAAATTTTAATTCTCTAGCTGCCATGTTTTTTTATTTTTAATGCCTGCCTGTCGGCAGACAGGTTTTTACTTTATTTTAATTACTCAACTAATAAAATATCATCTTCGCGCATAATCATATAGTCAGTTCCATCAATATTTATCTCTGTTCCGCCATACTTCCCATAAATTACTATATCACCTGCTTTTAATGACATTGGTTCATCTTTTTTACCTTCGCCTACAGCAACAATAGTTCCTTTTTGTGGCTTTTCTTGAGCTGAGTCAGGAATAATAATTCCACTTGCAGTTTTCTCTTCAGCCTTATGAGGCTCTACTAAAACTCGATCCTTTAATGGCCTATACTTAAATTTTGACATTTTAATTAATATTTAATTGTTAAACTTATTTTTGATT
>DAOVYZ010000185.1 GCA_030635365.1 Bacteroidales bacterium | reverse complement strand
TCTGAATTGAAAATTGTATTGAGTTTGTATGAAATATATATAAAGTTTTCAGTTGATTATGAGAAAAATTGCCATTTTAATTTAGACAGTTTATAAATTAGGGTATTTTGCAAAAAAGAAGAAGTAAAAAATTAAAAGCAAAACACCGGGAAAAAAATACAAAAAAAAGGGGATTACCAATAAAACAAATACAGTTAATAAATTGCCGGTTAAAGGTTAAAAAAACAGGCAATACAATGAAGCTAACATTTCGTTAAAAAAGCCAGCCAGCCAAGTTCATTTTTTATAAGGGCTGTTTTGCAATTCATTACAAACTCTATACAATAATGTTTTATAACATGTTTTTAAATAAAAAATAAATATTAATTTCGATTTTAGTAATTTGAATTGAGAAAAATTAAGAACGTATAGTTTGCATTTTATTAATCCGGACTTACACATTATTTAAGAAGATAATAGTTAAGCTAAAGGCACAACAGGGTTACTAAATAATATTATTATGTATTTGAATATTCATTAAAAGATAATATAAAATAACAATTAAACTATTGATTATGAAGAACACAAAATTGCTATTAATTTTATTACTAATGGTTAATAGCGCTTTCTCACAATTTGATGAAACAACCAATGTATTCCCGGTTTCACCTGAAGCAGGTAAGTTGGGAACTTATGGTGATATACCCATGAATTTAAGTGCCGGGCAAATGAATTTTGAGGTGCCAATTTGGGAATTTGATTTAAACGGCTATACTTGGCCTGTAAAGTTAAGCTATCATTATACAGGCTTAATATTAGAAGAAGATCCATCGATATGTGGTTTAGGTTGGACCCTAATAGGAGGAGGTGTTGTTACTCGACAAGTAAGAGGCCTCCCTGATGAACATCCTGACGGTTATGCAACAAAAACTGCACTTCTGAATCAATATTTTAACAATAACTCAATGGCCTATGTACATGCAGAAAAGATAATAAAAGGAGAAATAGATAGTGAACCAGATAAATTTATAGTTAGCTTACCGGGAATAAACTTTTCCTTTAAAATCAAGAAAAGTGGTACTGATGTTTACATACCGGAATATCTGTCAAAACATAATTATAAAGTTGATATTTTTTGGAACAAAAGCATAATAACGCCAGGAGAAATTTCTATTCGAAGCTGGGATAAATTTGTCGTTACAGATGATAAGGGTATTAAGTATACATTCCAGGAATTAGAATTCAATAAGGATGATACGAGAAGTTCAAGTGTCTTCACAGATGGATTTGAAGCCTATATATCAAGTTGGCAGCTAAGCAGGGTTGATTTTCCAAATAAAAAGTACATTGAGTTTGGTTATTCTGATGATTTGTATACAAAGTATAATTTTTACGCATCTGGCTATTTAAATACAACACAGGTTATGTGTCAAGGGCAAGCGACAAGTTTTAATGGCTATAATGAAGGGGTTTCTGAAACTCAAATCCACAGAAAGTTACTGAACTCAATTATTACCACAAATGGTATATTATTAGCACCGATTAAAGAGAAACTATATACTGGGATTTCAATCATAGATGGAGGCGGAAGTTTAAGAAGTTTAAATTATGAATTAAAACATGAACATAACCGAAACCTTTTAACTGAAATTAAAAGAAATGGGGAAAAATACTATTCTTTTGATTATCATAACAAATCCCTTATTCCGGATTTTATAAAAGACAAAAATACGAAACCGTATGCTCAAGATGAATGGGGATATTATAATGGTCGATCAAGCCAATATGCAGTAAATGTTCCTTATTCAAAATATTCGGCTGATAAAAATGCTTACTTTAATTCTGTAGTTTGCGGTGCACTTCGTAAAATTACTTATCCTACCAGGGGGTGTACTAAAATCGATTATGAATCTAATCAGGTTAAAACCAATATTAATAATAGTGGTAATATAAAATACAATCGTTTTATCACTTTAAAGCTTAAAACAGATAATCACCCTGATTCGGTTGGTGAAATCAGTAAATCTTATACATACACTTTTGAAAAACCAACAGTAGCTGAGATTTGGCATCAGATTATTGGTCGTGATGGAGGATCAAGTATGCACTTGGAAATGTATCCAATCAATACAACCGATTATACCATCTATACAAATTTATATGATGAAAGAATGGGTGGTCTTAATCCTGTTCCTAAAATAAAACCAGCTGTTTGGGAAGATATATGGGGGGATGAATATCCCGTACCCACAATTATACAAGGCGATACTGATGGGAGAATCATTATAGAACCCGGAACATATAAAATTAGGTTGTATTCAGATAAAAATCGTTATGATGCTGAAGGTGAAATTAAAATTAGTTTTTATGAATCAGACTATGAACCTTCTGGTAGTGGAAATAGAAATGTTGGAGGAATTCGTATTCAGAAGATTAAAAATCATGACCTGAAAAATCCAAAGCCTCAAATAAAATATTTCAACTACAATGATGAAAATGGCCTGTCAAGAGGCAAATTACTCCAACCTGGTTTATTTAATATACAATATAAAATAAACAATTGTTGTAGTATGCTTAACCAATTTGTAATCAAGAGTTTTGAAAGATTTAATTATAATTCCAGAACTTATAACCCGGTAAACTTAAATAATGGTGTTCCGGTGTTTTACCCAACAGTAGAAGAATATCCAGGAATGAGGATAGAAATTGATACATTAAATAAGCCTGTAGATATTGTTGGCACAAACCCCATTCTACAGCCTTATATTAATTGGGATGGAACCCCGGTATACAAAGAAACGATTGCAACAAAGAAAAACATATACTTTTTTGGAGGAAAAAAAGTGCAAAAGTTTGATTATTGTCAGATGACTTATAAGAATAATAATTATCCTTTTAAGCCACAGGGTGCTGATAAAAAAATGGGAAGACTTATTGGAGAAGAAATTTATAAACTTGGATCGGACAGTACAGATTTTAAACTATTAAAAGAAAGCCGAAATGAATACTTACCTGTTTTAAACAACACAAATACTGGATATAATTCAGACAGGGAACTGATGGTACAAAATTATATGAAAGGTTTAAAATTAGGTTATAGGATCAAACTTGAAGGAGATGCAACTTTTGTTCCAGATAAAACGGAAGTGAATCAATATTTTAAGTGTGAGGTATACCGGGAGTATGACAATGATTTTTTTCCATCCCACAACGAAACAATTTCCTATTTCGATGATGGAACTACTCTTAAAGAAGAGTCGTATATGGAATATAATGATAATTTCCAGTTGATAAAAAACAGCCTTATAAAGAATCCTGAAGATACCATTCACACCACTTACACCTATCCAAACGATAAGTTTGATATTATTTCTCAGGAAATGCTTAATAGAAATATTGTTTCACCTGTAATACAAAGCGAAATAAAACTAAACGACCAACAAATTGGAGGTAACAGAACTAATTACGGATTTGTAAATCCTAATGAAATTGAAGTAAAACATGTCGGCACAATAGCAGATAATGCACTGATTGTTCCATCAAGTACTGAACAGTGGCAAAAAAGTAAAGGATATACAAAAATTGGAAGCTATGATGCTTATGGTGCTAACGGTAATTTATTACAATATCACAAAGAAACCGATATTAATGTATCTATAATTTGGGATCTGTTTAATACTATTCCCTTAGCAAAAATTGAGAATGCAGAGTACACACAAGTAAAAACCATGCTTGATTCTTATGGGCCTGTTAATGCTGCTTCGATAAATCTGTTGAGGAGTGAGGAATCATTAAAAGAAACTCAAATTACAAGTTATACCTACGATTTGCTTTTTAATAAACCAATTACACAAACCGACCCTAATGGAAAAACTACTTATTTCAATTATGATAATTTAGGAAGACTAAAACGAATTAAGGATAATGATACCAACATTGTAAAAGAGTATGAGTATAATTATGCGAAAAATGATGTAGCTGCTTTTTCATTTCATGTGGAAAACAATACTGCCTTGTTTAATCCGAAAACCTCAGATGAGTTTAAGAACTATCATTGGGATTTTGGCGATGGAAATACCAGTTCAATGTCAGAAATGCCGGTTGGTGGAGTTCAAAATACTTATAATAATCCCGGATACTACAATGCCAAGTTATCAGTAACGTATTTAGATGATAACCAATCGGAAGTTGAACATACCATACGCATATTACCTAAACCCAATTTAAGTTATAGTTCCACCACAAGCCAAATTACTTTAAGTTGGGATTTAATCCCCGATTTAACCGGACTAAAATTGTATAAAAAAAACGGGGGGAATTCTGAATTAGTAAAAGAGTTTACCAATCTGTCAACCACGTCATTTTCTATTAGCAATTTAGCTCCAGGATTAACATTTACTTATCAGTTTAGGGCTATATACAATACAAGTACTTCTATTAGTGATAATTTTATAGCCGCAACCAAACTGGCAACACCGGTTTTAAATTATTCTAATATTGAAGGAAATACGGTTGAATTAAACTGGAATAAGATAGATGGAGCAACAAGCTATTACATTTACCGTTCTGTAGAAGGAGCCTCTTATTCTAAGGTAGGGAGTACTTTATCAAATGAATTTTCATTTGTTGCCAGTTGTCCGGCAAAAGGTACAGAATATTGTTTTAAGGTGGAAGCAAGGAATTCGGAATATACATCAATGTCGTCGCCTTTATGCATTATTACTGCACCTGAAAAAACCATTATAATTCATACCAGTTCCCAAAACAATAGCATAAGTTTTAAATGGGATAGTAAAAAAGGTGCAGATAGATATGGTATAGTAAGATCGGATAATTCTTCAGGGCCATACATTTTTGTAACGGGGCCTGCACCAATTTATACAACAAATTATACGGATAATGATCCGGATTTATTACCCGGCAAAAAGTATTATTACAAAGTAGCTGCATTAAATGATTTTGCAAACACAAATTCAGACCCTAAAGGGATGTATACAGCTCCAAGCAAACCATCGGTTAGCTATCAAAATGTAAGTACTAATGAAATTACATTAATATGGAATAAACCTTCGGATCAAAAAATCGATAATTATTACATTTATCAGTATATAAACGGAAGTTATACAAAAATTGCTGAAACAACCGGGACTTCTTATACGCACAGCTCTTTAAGCCCTAATATATATAAATATATAGTGGAAGCCAGAAATTCATGGGGAAGTACTAAATCTGATGAACAAACCATACGCATATTACCTAAACCCAAATTGAGTTTTAGTTCCACCACAAGCCAAATTACTTTAAGTTGGGATTTAATCCCCGATTTAACCGGACTAAGATTGTATAAAAAAACGGGGCAGAATTATGGATTGGTAAAAGAGTTTACCAATCTGTCAACCACGTCATTTACGATTAACAATTTAGCTTCAGGAACATCATATACTTATCAGCTTATGGCTATATGCAATACAAGTACTTCTGTTAGTGATGATTTAATTGCCCAAACCAGACTATCTAAACCGGTTGTACAACGCGACGGTGGAACCCGGTATACGGCAGAATTTAGCTGGGAACAAGTTACCGGAGTATTCGATTATGCCATTTCTCGTTCAAAGGAGGGAGGTGGTTTTGTTAAAATTAACACTGTTCATAGTCTTGAAACAAATTATGTGGCTACTGGCCTGGAGACAGGAACCGACTACTGTTTTAAGGTAACAGCAAGTAATGCCTATGATACATCTGAACCTGGGGTGCTTTGCTTAACTACAACACCCGATGGTGTAGGCTCATCTTGGACTCATACCCAATCAACATTTAGTAACATCTCCTTTAATTGGAACCATTCAAAAGGACAGAATAAGTATGATATATCCAGATCAACTAGTGTAAATGGTACATATAAACATTTGGCTACTTTACCGGGAACTACAACTTATTATACTGATAATTCTTCTGACTTGGGAAGTGGAAAGTTATATTATTATAAGATTTATGCCTATAATGATAATTCAGGAACTGCAACTAAAAAATATATGTATACAGCTCCAAGTAAACCATCGGTTAGCTATCAAAATGTAAGTAATAATGCAATTACATTAATATGGAATAAGCCTTCGGATCAAAAAATTGATAATTATTACATTTATAGGTATATAAACGGAAGTTATACAAAAATTGGTGAAACAACCGGTACTTCTTATACGCACAACTCTTTAAGTGTCAATACAACATATAAATATAAAGTGGAAGCCAGAAACTCATGGGGAAGTACTAAATCTAATGAAATAAGTGTAAAAACAGCTCCTCAGCCTACGGTGGTTACTACAGGTAAGCCAACATCAAGTTCTAATCAAATATCATGGGAAAGCAGAACAGGGGCACAGTCTTATAGAATCTATCGGGGTAATAGTTTAATAAAAACTGTTTCTTCAAGTACAACCAGTTATACGGATGGTTCATTATCTGCCCAAGTAACTTATTGTTACAAAGTAGCCTGTGTAGGAGGTTTCGGCCAATCTATATCAGGGGCAGTATGTGAAACAACTCCAGCGGCCTGCCCTTCTGATGCTGATATATGCGCAAATGGGCCACCGCATCCTTTTGATTTACCTGCTTTTAAGTACCCGGGTAAGGTTTATTACGATAGAACAGATGGTAAATATTATATCTCAGGCAATTGTAGTGGATTTTATATGTGGTTCTCAGGTAAAAGATTTAGCTCTAATATGTGTCGATAATTCATTATATACTCAAAAAAAAAATTAAATGATACAAAAAATAAAATACATCAAAATAATTGCATTACTGGCTTTGGTTTATAATACTAGTGCACAAAGCCCTACTGTTAATTATATTATAGAACGCACCTTGCTTGAAAAGAAATCCGAGGCAACTACAGTAACGGGTTCAGGAAAAACACAAACAGCCGTTCAGTATTTTGACGGCCTTGGGCGCCCCATACAAAACATTCAGGTTGGTGCCAGCCCTGCAGGCAAAGATATGGTACAGCATATAACATATGACGATTTAGGGCGCGAAGTAAGAAAATACTTACCGTATGTTTCTGAAACTGCCGGGGGCTCTTTTAGAACAGATG
>DAOVYZ010000396.1 GCA_030635365.1 Bacteroidales bacterium | reverse complement strand
TAGTGAAGGAGAATATGATGAATTGCTTAGTGGGTGTGTGGCAATAATGTTTGGTATTAAGGAAAATTCTAATTAATTATAACAAAAATATTAATTATCAAAAAGGCCTGTTTTAAATAGGCCTTTTATTTTTAATTATTTTTTCTTTTAAATATTTTCCGGTATATGAATCTTTACATTTAATTAATTCTTCAGGAATTCCTTCAAAAATTATATTGCCACCATTTTTTCCTCCTTCAGGGCCTAAATCTATAATCCAATCAGCAGATTTAATAATTTCCAGATTATGTTCGATAATTAATACACTATTTCCCCTTGAAATTAGTGCATTAAATGCTTCAAGGAGCTTTTTTATATCATGAAAGTGTAAACCTGTAGTAGGTTCATCAAATATAAATAAAGTCGATTGCTTTAAGTTTTCTTTGCTAAGAAAAGAAGCTAATTTTACTCTTTGGCTTTCTCCACCACTCAGGGTATTTGATGATTGTCCCAACTTAATATATCCAAGTCCTACTTCAGATAAAGGGGATAATCTTTCAATAATCTTTTTAGTGGTAGAATCTTTGTTATTGTTAAAAAACTCTATGGCTTCATTCACCGTCATTTCCAGTATATCATGAATGCTTTTATTGTTGAATTTAACATCTAGAACTTCATCCTTAAACCGTTTGCCTTTACAATTATCACATAATAAAATAACATCTGCCATAAATTGCATTTCAACCTTAATAAAGCCCTCTCCCTGGCATTCTTCGCAACGCCCGCCATCAATATTAAAAGAAAAATGTGAGGCTTTAAAACTATTTATCTTTGATAATTGTTGGTTTGCGTATAGTTTGCGAATTTCATCATATGCTTTTAAATAGGTCACCGGGTTTGACCTTGACGATTTACCAATAGGATTTTGATCAACAAATTCAATGTTGTCAAGTTTATCAATATTACCATTCAACTTGTCATATTTACCGGTTTTTTCTCCTGTTCCCAACAGTAATTTACTTAGAGCAGGCGATAAAATATTACGCACAAGGGATGACTTTCCTGAACCACTTACACCTGTTATAACTGTCAATAAATTAAGAGGTATTTTAACATTAATATTCTTCAAGTTATTTTCTCTGGCACCTATAACTTCAATATAATTGCTCCATTTTCTTCGTTTACTAGGTGTTTCTATTGATTTTTTTCCTGTCAGATACTTTGCAGTTAAACTATTATTGTCCTTAATAAGATCTGCCTTGTTTCCTTGAAAGATAATTTCTCCACCCAGTCTTCCTGCAAATGGTCCAATATCAATTATTTCATCGGCAGATTTTATAATATCCTCATCATGTTCTACAACAATTACTGTATTTCCTATTTCTCGTAGTTGTTTTAAAACTTTAATTAATCTGTTATTATCTCTGGGATGCAGCCCGATACTAGGTTCGTCGAGAATATAAAGGGAGCCAACCAGACTACTTCCTAATGATGTTGCAATATTTATACGTTGTGATTCGCCACCTGAAAGAGTAGATGATAGTCGATTTAGTGTTAGGTAACCAAGGCCTACATTCATAAGAAAATCCAGACGATTGTTAATCTCAATTAAGATACGTTTTGAGACATCTATTTCATAATTACTTAATTTGAGTTTACTGAAGAATTGTTGTAATTCGTCTATAGGCATCAATACTAAATCTTGTAATGATCTGCCGGATATTTTGATGTAGGATGCTTCTTTTTTTAACCTTGTTCCTCTGCAATCAGGGCAAGTCGTTTTACCCCGGTATCTTGATAGCATTACGCGGTATTGTATCTTATATTTTTGTTCTTCTAAATATTCAAAAAAAATATTTAAACCATTAAAGTATCTGTTTCCTGTCCAAAGCAAATCTTTTTGTTCAGCATTTAGTTCAAAAAAAGGTTTATGAATCGGAAAATTGAATTTGTCAGCATTATAAATAAGAGCTTTTTTCCATTCCTGCATTTTCTCACCTTTCCAACATGCAATAGCTTCTTCATATATTGATAATCGCTTATTAGGTATTACAAGGCCTTCATCAATACCAATTACTTTCCCATAGCCTTCACATTTAGGACATGCACCTACTGGATTGTTAAAACTAAACGTGTGAACAGTTGGTTCTTCAAATCCAATACCGTCAGCCTCAAATTTATTTGAGAATGTCTCTGATAGCGTTTTATCATCTAGTGCTTTTATAATGCAATATCCATTGCCCTCAGAGAAAGCAATCTGGATAGAATCTGCAAATCGGCTTAGAGAATCTTCACTTGAATTAACGTTAATCCTATCAACTACTATATTAATAGGGATATTTTTGTTGATAGCAGTTGGATTTTCTATTAGATTGGTTATTTTAAAAGTTTCAAGATTTTGTTCTATTCTTGATATACCTTCATTTAGTATCATATTTAAGTGAACGATGAACTCTTTATCTTTCGAGATTTTTAATGGTGCAAGAATTAAAAGTTTTGTATTTTCTTTAAAACTTGTAATATAATCTACTACATCTGTTACCGAATGTCTTTGAACGGCCTTGTTTGAAACCGGAGAAAAAGTTTTTCCTATTCTGGCAAACAAAAGTTTAAGATAATCGTAAACTTCTGTTGAGGTGCCAACGGTTGATCGCGGATTACGTGTGTTTACTTTTTGTTCGATGGCAATAGCAGGAGGAATTCCATGAATAAATTCAACATCGGGTTTATTTATTTTTCCTAAAAATTGCCTGGCATACGAAGATAAACTCTCAACATATCGTCTCTGGCCTTCAGCATAAATGGTATCAAAGGCTAAAGAAGATTTGCCGGAGCCTGAAACACCTGTGATAACTACAAAGTTGTTGCGTTTTATATTAAGATCAATGTTCTTTAAATTATGAACTTTTGCTCCTTTTATATGGATGTATTGTTCTTTAAACGGCATAATATTTGAAACGTAATATTCTTAAAGAATGTTAACAAAGTATAAATGATTTTGAAATAAATAATTTTTTTGATTAAATTGCGCTAAATTAGTTAAATAATTTCTAACTTAAAACACGGAGGATTGTTTATCGAGTAAACTTCTACTTTTTTAATAATTAAAAAAGGAGGTTGTTTTGAAAAAATCAAAACTCACAGATCATGAACTGGTTCAACAGTTCATAGATGGTAAACAATCAAGTTTCGAAATCCTAATAGCACGTCATAAAGATAAAGTTTATACTTATATCTTATTAATGGTCAAAAACGAGCACCTTGCTCAGGATATTTTTCAGGAAACTTTTATTAAGGTTGTAAAATCATTACATGCAGGTAAATATCAAGAAAATGGCAAATTAATTTCATGGATTATAAGAATAGCTCATAATCTTATAATTGATCACTTTAGGAAAGAGAAACAAATGAAAATTTGTTCAAATGACGATTATGAGAGTGATATATTTAACTCCCCTAGGTTTTCGGACAATACAGTTGAAGATGATATTATTTATGATCAGGTAATGTCGGATGTTAGAGAGTTAGTTGATTTATTACCTGATGAGCAGAAGGAAGTTATTGTATTACGTCATTTTTCAGGATTAAGTTTTAAAGAAATAGCAGATCAAACTAATGTGAGTATAAATACAGCATTAGGGCGAATGAGATACGCATTGATAAATTTGAGGAAATTAGTAGAGGAAAAGAATTTGATTTTATCTTTTGGCTAGTTCTACTTTACGACTTTAACTCTATTTAATAATAAATCTCTGATTTAAAGACTTCCGAAGTTTTTGAAAACTTCGGAAGTCTCTCAGGCTTTTTACAAAACTTATCTATAATAATTTAGATGTATAAGTTAGCAAAATAAATGATACCCGTCCATAATAGTGTGTCTAGTGTAAAGATTGCTAATTTACCAAACTAATTTCAGCCCTATTTTCCTTTTTACTTCGTTAAAATTATTAACCGTAACTACGGCTATGCTTGCAAATTTTGCCTTGTAAAAAGAAAAATATTATCCGAAATTTCAGTTC
>DAOVYZ010000188.1 GCA_030635365.1 Bacteroidales bacterium | reverse complement strand
GTTGTTGCCGATGTTACCGATATTAAAATTAAAGCCGATTTTAAATCATACGACAGCCAGGGCTACGGGTACGACCGGCTTACATACGATATACATAAACCCGTATACGAACAAAGCAGCATATATGGTGAAACGGCTTATATCCCGTGGAAATCGCTTGCTGCAAATGAAACGGATAAGGTTTTGGTTGAATTTAGCGATTACGATACTACCATTACCCCTGCACATGTACAGTACAGAACAGCAGCCGGTGTAAACCTTGTTGCAGCAAAACACGAAGGCAAAGAAAATGTTTATGCATTGAATGTAACAGGTAAAACGCATAGTGAGAAAGAAGGCATTGAGGCTTATGTTGTTTATAAGGATACCAGTAATACGGAAAAGGAACTGGTAGTAGGAAAACTCAATACCATAAGTTACGACAAGCAGGCTGTTAACCTGGTTATTGTACCTGTTAATGGCGATGCCGGATTCACTGCCACGGAGTTTACCAGTGTATTGAACAGCATTTACAGGCAATCGGTGGTTAAGTGGAATATTACGGTGGATGAGGTTTATGATATTGAAAGGGCTGACTGGGATAAGGATAAAGAAGGCGAGGCTGGTTATGGCAAAATGAACGAGGAAAGTTCTTCGTTTGGGGTGTATTCTTCTGAGCATAAAAAGTTTTTAAGGCATTATAAGCGCGAGAGGGGTACTGACAAGCATACGTATTATGTTTTCTTGTTAAGTGGCATTCAATCTGAAAAGGGCTGGAATGGCTTTATGCCTGTAAAAAGCCAGTATGCGTTTATTTACAGCAATAGTACTGACGTAAGGACTGTTGCTCATGAACTGGGGCACGGGGCTTTCAGGCTGTGGCATACATTTAGCAGCGAAAACGGGTATACCATGGCTCAAGGTTCCTCAGACAATCTAATGGATTATGCCCAAAATGCCGAAAGGTTGCATAAATACCAGTGGGACTTTGTGCATAACCCTGAAGGCGGGCTGTATTTGTTCCAGGATGAAAGTGAAGGGGCGATGGTTACAAGTATTGTTAATTCTTCATTCTCTGGATTTGATGTATCTGTTAATTTAGCAAATTATTTACCAAATAAGAATGATACAATTGACTGTAAAATTAAGTTTACCCAAAAGCCTGATAGTATTTTTCAACTTAGCATCAAGCTAAATGATAAAAAACAAATGGAATTAATCAATTCTTCAAGCGATGAGATAAAAACCCACATTGATACAACTTTCTATAATTTTAAACTGGTTTGTAAAGAATACTGGAGTTATGGAAGCATAGAGGCAATTTTGGGTAACGATACACTTAAAGTTGACACTTTAACTTTTGAAGTTCCAATAGATACTGATGATGATTATATTGCTGATTATTGGGAATTAAGGACTAGGAATGGAGGTAGTATGTCTTTAGGTGGCAGTGCGCAAGATGGTAATTGGGATGAAGAAACAAGTAGGAATTGCCCCAATAATGGTGATGGGTTTACCAAAATGGATGAATACATGGGGTATACATGGAATAATGTTCATCATCGATTATCGCCAAACCGAAAAGAAATATTTTTTAATACAAGCCTTACAAGCTATGGAAACTTTATCAGGCAAGAATTTGCCAACCAATTAGATGTTGATACGATAGAGTTAAATAGCCGTCCTACATTACTAATGTGCGGTAGTAAATTGATCCAAGGTATAGATTTAAATGATTTAAACTCTCGAAGTGCAACAAATAACGGAATATTTATTCAAAATAGTGTACAAACAGCTCATGGGGGAGCTATTACTTTTGGACAGTGTAGGGGTAATAAAGGAAATGCTCTTGTTGAAATATATGTTCAAACATATAGGAATATTTATCAGCATAACAGCATGAAAGAAGATACTTTGTATGTATTTCAATTTCCTATTACAGAAACTGGAGGCATGGTTCTTTATGAAGCTGCTTTTGATAATACTGATATTAATGGTAATGGAACAAATACGGATTTAATAAATCCTTTTGATTTATTAGCCCAACCAAAGAGCACCACTACCTATAATACAAAAGCAGATAACGATCCCTTAGATAATAAAATCGTTGGAATTGATTTAAATACGGCTATTGAAAACAATATTATACACGAAGTAGGACATGCAGTAGGAATGGCTCCTGGCAACGCACATCCAACAACAGGAAATTCTCCTATGAGGTCTGGTATTGGACCAGGACATAATGACACATATACAACAAATAATATTAACCAGTTTATTCTAAAATAATATGCTTAATAAGAAAATTATTGCCACTATATTGTATTTACTTGCATGTATTACTATTTATGCCCAAAGTAAAGAAGTGTTTTACAAATGCCCACCCGAAGCAGTTGAAATAAAAATCAGATTAAACAAAGTAAATTATTTGCCTTATGAACCTATTTCGGCTACAATAGAGCTGAAAAATATCAGTAATATTCCGCAACAATTAGGACCACTGGATTTTTTTTCGCTTAATCTTCGTTATCGATTGTTTAAGGATAGTTTCTTGCTAGAAAGATATTTTTTGTGGAAAGAGTCTTACAGCACAGGATGGGGAATATCGAGAACAACAGCAACACAACCAAATGAAACAAAGAAAGAACAGGTAATATTAAATCACTACATCGATCTTAAAGGATATAATGGGGAATATATTTTTGAAATAGGCCACCCTATACAAGGAGAAATTAGAAAAGGAGTTGCCGGGGTTATGGATTACAAAACAGAAACAAAACCAATAAGAATAAAGGAAGTTCCTGTAAAAGATACCGCAGTATTGAAACTATTTGAGCCAAATTTTAATACGCTAATGGATGGCTTGAATTTTTCTAAGAAGGAATTAGAGGGAGATAGTGTTATTTATGCTTTTGATAAAATAATTAATACATATCCAAATAGCTACCTGTCAGAACCAGCCAGATTTTATAAAGCTTTTTACTATTTGCAAAAATACATGCTTTCAGATGATATTGAAGATATTAAAAAGGCGGATAAATTATTTTCGACCTTTATAAATAAATACCCCGATACTGTTTATAAAGGACTTATAACAGAATACTTGAAAACTTGTAAAGCAATATTGAAAAATTAAGATATTATAGAGCTGCAATATTTTTATTAAAGAAGTCACAGCTCGGCGAAGTCTCTGACTTCGTCGTTAATAAAAAGTAGTCTGTTACAATATTAAAAGATAAGGATTAAAACATAGAAAAGAAAAAAAAAAATGTCAACAGGTTATCAAATAAAAAATCATGCCATTGAGTTGTATAAACCAGATTTTACAGCAGAAAAAGTAGAGTATATTCATAATAATCCGGTTCGGGCCGGTATTGTCTATAATCCTGAAGATTATAAATATTCGAGTGCACGAAATTATGCTGATATGGAAAATTTAATGGAAGTTGTTTTAATCAATATGCCATGGAAAACATATTGTTAAGTAGTATTTATAATCAGGAGACTAAGACATTATATCAAACGAAGTCAGAGACTTCGCTTAGCGGGGGCAGTTAACAATTGGCAGAAATAAAATTTGAAACTTGAAATTAATAAAATGATAAAAACTAATAGCTAAAAGCTTGAAAATTGAAACTTTGAACATGAAATTTGAAGCTCACAGCTAAAAGCTAATAACTAAAAAAACATGAAACTAAAAATATTAACCACAGAGATCACAGAGTCCTTATCATTATTGGGATCACGGAGAAGTTCTCTATATCATATCTGGTTAAATAAAAATTAGCTAAATGGAGATAATAAGTAAAGAACTAACACAAGAAATAATTGGAGTAGCAATAAAGGTTCATCGCGCTTTAGGACCCGGACTTTTGGAATCAGCATATAAAGAAGTTCTGTTTTACGAGTTAAAAAAGAATGGCTTTAATGTAAAAAAAGAGGTAACGATGCCTTTAGTCTATGAAGAAGTAAAATTAGATTGTGGTTATCGAATGGATATTTTAGTTAATGATGAATTGGTGATTGAACTAAAATCTGTTGAAGCTTTGAATGATGTACATTTGGCTCAAATACTAACTTATATGAAATTAGGCAACTATAAATTGGGATTATTAATTAATTTCAATGTAGCATTATTAAAAAATGGTATTAAACGAATAATAAATTAATTAAACCACAAAGGCCACGGAGTACTCACAGAGAAACTCTTTGTGAACCCGTCTCTGCTAATAGGAGGACTAAGAAAAGCTCTGTGTTCTCTGAGGAAAGACTCTGTGTTCTCTGTGGTTAAAAAATAAACTGAAAAGATGAAAAGGAGATTACTTGTCCTGATTTTATTTTTAGGACTTTTATACGATGGAAGACTAATAGCACAAGGATTTACAGAATTATCAGGAACATTGCTCCCCGAGTCGGGTAATAGTGTAATTTGTGCAGGCGACCTTAATAATGACGGATTAATTGATTTGTTGGTAGCAGGAAAAGACAATACAAAATCTTTTGCTAAAGCACTTCAAAATAATGGAGATAGTACATTTTTTGATTTGGGAATCGGGCTACCTGCATTAACCGGTTATGCAATTAATCTGTGTGACCTTAATAATGATGAATGGCTTGATGTTCTGATGTCGGGAGTTAATGCTTCAAACGATCCTGAGTTCCATATATACATTAATCAGCAAAACGGAACATTTAATTCCATAAGTCACAGCATACCGGGACTGCGTTATGGGCATATTGAATGCCGAGACCTTAATCTTGATGGTTATTCAGATATTTTTGTATTAGGCCTATCCGGTTCAGGAAATCATACGGCGATATATAAAAACAATGGCAACCTTACATTTAGCGTTGCCAATCAAACGTTCTCCGGGGTTTACGATGGAGGTGCCATACTCACTGATCTTAACAATGATGGTTTGGTTGATATATTCTACGCCGGTTTAAACAGTTCATTCATAGAAAAATCATACTTATTCCTAAATAATGGCAATTTTGAGTTTACAGAACGCACCACCGGTATTCCCGGAATTCGTTCAGGTAAAATTGAAACAGCCGATGTAAATAACGATGGATATTCTGATATAGCTGTATTTGGAAACGATGAAAACAGTGATTATATCCTAAAAATATACAAAAATAATATTGGAAGTTCATTTACCCTGCTTTCCGGCCTGCAAGGTATTGTTGATGGTTCAATAAAATTTGGAGATTTTGATGCAGACGGTTATCCCGATCTTTTAACAACAGGGAAAATACAATCAGGAAGTTATACTACAACTCTGTATGATAATAACTCAGGTACCGGTTTTACCGATAACGGGATATCATTAACCGGATTATATAATTCGGCATGCCAATGGTTTGACTTAAACAACAACCACAAACTTGATTTTGTAATATCAGGCTATAACCTTACAGGCCCCAAAATTGAATTACACGCAAACGATGAATTAACAGCAAACCAAATACCTTTAAGTTCACCCGGTTTAAATTCAAAAACAAAAGGCAGGCAGGTAACTCTTTGGTGGGATAATGGCTCGGATAACGAACAGGATGCAAAAGGTTTATCATATGATTTATGGATTATAGATAACTCAACCGCAAATTATGTGTTTACCCCTAATGCCGATACTCTATCCGGTAAACGAAGAATTGTAGAACAAGGAGCTTTCGAAGATACTACCTGTATTATCGACAGCTTACCAGAAGGCAAATACTACTGGAGTGTACAGTCTGTTGATGCTGCATTTGAAGGTTCAGATTTTACATCTGCCGATACTTTTTATATTTCGGAACCTATCAACCTGGGAAATGATACAACAATCTGCACCGGCAATACTATATCCTTTTCATTACTTAGCGTTAACGGCGATTTTGAATGGTATCATACTGTAAATCCGGGAACAGCAATAAGTACATCCAAAGAAATTGACATACCGATAACAGAGAAAGATACTATTTGGGCCGAAGTAACCAAATCGTACGGAGCTATTGTTTACGATACAATTATTGTGGATGTTAACCCTCTTCCTATTATAGATTCAGGTGATGATCCGGAAATTTGTTATGGAGATAATGTAAATCTTAATTTAGGAACGGTAAATGATTCGGTAAATTGGTTCACTTTTTCGGCAACATATACTGATATTGATGCAAATAACTTTAACCACCCGTTTTATGGCAGCGACGAAATATATGCAGAACTAACAGATATCAATGGCTGTACAAATAAAGATACCGTATCTGTTACGGTAAATCCCCTGCCTGTAATTAATCTTACTAACGACACAACACTTTGTTTAAATAATACTTTACAACTCAACTTAGGAACAGTTAATGATTCAATCAATTGGTATTCCCTATCAAGCACAATAGAACAACTAAATTCAAATACTTTTGAATACATTGCTTCACAAAATGACACTTTCAGAATCGAATGGTATGGCCAGAATCGATGCGTAAATAGTGATACCGTTAATGTAACTGCACGTACTTTGCCTGTTGCCGATGCAGGTATTGATAAGCTAATTTGTGAGGGTTATGATGTAATCATTGGCCCGGAAACAATTCATAGTGAATGGTCATATTTATGGTCAGGAACCGGAATTATTACAGGTGAAGACACAGCAAATCCTACTGCGAGGACTGACTCTGAAACCAGGTATTACCTCACTGTAACCGACGAATATGATTGTGCCGGTACCGATTCTATGTTAATAGAAATAAACCCTGTTGGAATTTTAGATGCCGGTGCCGATCAAAATATTTGTATTGGGGAGTCAGCGGCACTGGGAGGAAACCCTACAGCACAAGGAAGTACACTGCCCTATAGCTACACATGGAGCCCTTCCGGCTCACTGGATAACTCTTTGTCAGCAAATCCGGTTGCAAATCCAACAGAAACCACAACTTATTCGGTGATTGTATTTACAGGAACTTGCCCTGTTGATACACTTGTAACCATGGTAAATGTAAACCCCTTGCCCCAAATTGATATAATGAATGATAC
>DAOVYZ010000193.1 GCA_030635365.1 Bacteroidales bacterium | reverse complement strand
GTTATGCCTACTCGAAATGCAAGAAATGGTATGCTTTTTACAAGAGAGGGTATTATAAATATAAAAAATGTTAAATGGAAGAATGATTTTTCATTTATTGAAGAGGATGGTTCATCTTTTGTTGATACAAGTTTTTCAAAAGCATATTTGCGACACTTGATAACTTCAAAAGAGATATTAGGTGCTCAAATTGCCAGTTTACATAATTTAAGTTTCTATCTTTGGCTTGTTTCTGAAGCACGTCAAAGAATTATTGATGGAGAATTTTTCTCCTGGAAAAATGAAATGGTTCAAAAGTTTTCACAGCGATTATGAGATTTTTAGGAATAAAAAAAATCGACTTATATATTATTAAGAAGTTTCTTGGAACGTACTTTTTTGCAATAATTATAATTATTAGTATAGCCGTAGTATTTGATATTTCAGAGAAAATTGAGGATTTTATTGAAAAATCAGCCCCTGCAAAAGCAATTGCTTTTGACTATTATTTGAACTGGATTCCATATTTTGCTAACCTTTTTAGTTCGCTTTTTACATTTATCGCAGTAATCTTTTTTACCTCAAAAATGGCATACAATACCGAAATCATTGCTATTTTGAGTAGTGGCGTGAGTTTTAGGAGATTAATGTATCCATATTTTATATCGGCATTGGTTATTGCTTTGATGTCGTTTGTATTAATGGCCTATATTATTCCTCCTGCTAATGCTATTAGAAAGGATTTTGAATATAAATATATTAAGAATCCAGTTAGAAATACGGATAAAGATATTCATAGGCAAATAGAACCGGGATTATTTGTATATATGAGAAGTTATAATACATCAAACGATGTAGGTTATAAATTTTCGATGGAGCGTTTTGAGGATGGAGTATTAAAATCTAAACTGCTTTCGGATTATGTAAAATGGGATTCGACAACAGCAAAATGGACAATTAAGAACTATTATATCAGGGATATTGACAGCCTTAATGAAGTTATAACAACTGGAGCAAGTATTGATACTACTTTAAACATGTATCCTGAAGAGTTTAAGCGCATGCAGAATTTTACCGAAACTATGAATCTTCCTCGATTAAACGATTATATAGAACAACAATATATGCAGGGAGCAGATAATGTAACAGAATTATTAATTGATAAATACAGTCGTTTTTCTTACCCTTTTTCAACATTTATTTTAACCTTAATTGGGGTAGCACTATCTTCAAGAAAAGTACGGGGAGGAATAGGCATGCATATAGGTTTTGGCTTACTTCTTAGCTTTTCATATATATTGTTTATGCGATTTACAACCATGTTTGCAATTAGCGGTAGTATGAATCCATTGTTTGCTGTATGGGTTCCTAATATTTTCTATTCAATAATTAGTATATTTTTATATAGATTAGCACCTAAATAATCAGATTTTTATAAAAAACGAACAAAATTATTAGATTGGTTTTTAATGGTTTGATGATTGAATTCCAGATACATGATTTTTCACCTTTTATTAATAAGATGGATTTTGTAATGTTGCACATATTTTTTCAAACTGCTTATGGTTTTAAGCATAAGTAAATATTAACTAAATGTAAAAGATATTATGTCTTTGAAAAGAAAAATTCTTGAACTACAAAAAAAACGAGAAAAAGTTCTCCAGGGCGGTGGCGAGAAAGCCATTGAGAAACAAGTAGCTATGGGGAAAATGACTGCCCGTGAAAGGATTATTACGCTATTAGATGAGAATTCTTTCCATGAGTATGATTTATTTGTTGAACACGAAGCTCGTGATTTCGACATGGATAAAAAAATACTCCATGGCGATGGTGTAATTATAGGAACAGGTACAATTTACGGTGCTCCAATATGTATCTATGCTCAGGATTTTACTGTTGCAGGAGGATCTTTAGGGTTAATGCATGCAAGAAAGATTACCAAAATTATGGATCATGCAATGAAAATGAGGGTTCCAATTATTGGAATCAATGACTCAGGAGGTGCACGTATTCAAGAAGGTGTTAATTCCTTAGCAGGTTACGGTGAGATATTTTATCGAAATACAACAGCTTCAGGAGTAATTCCACAAATTTCGGTTATACTTGGCCCTTGTGCTGGTGGTGCAGTATATTCACCTGCTTTAACCGACTTTGTTTTTGTTGTTGATAAAATCTCTAAGATGTTTATTACCGGCCCTGAAGTGATAAAAACTGTGTTAGGTGAAGAAATATCAATGGAAGATTTAGGTGGGGCAAGAGTGCATAGTGAAATAACCGGTAATGCACATTTTTATTCAGAAAGCGAGATAGAATGTTTTGATCAAATTAAAAAGCTTATAACATTCATTCCATGGAATAACAAACAAAAAGCAAGGTCATTTGATGTTAAAGAACCATTAGTAGATAAATATAAAATTGATGATATAGTACCTGGAAACCCAAAAGAACCTTATGATGTTAGAGATGTTATTCGCGGTATTACTGATGGATCTGATTTCTTTGAAATACAGGAAATGTGGGCCAGAAATATTGTAATTGGATTTGGAAGAGTGCATGGAGATACTATTGGTTTTGTGTGTAACCAACCTTTAGTATTGGCAGGTGTACTTGATGTGGATTCATCAGATAAAGCAGCACGTTTTATTCGTTATTGTGATGCTTTCCAAATACCTATCGTTACTTTAGTAGATTTACCCGGATATCTTCCGGGAGTTGATCAGGAGCATGCAGGTGTTATTAGGCATGGTGCAAAAATATTATATGCTTATTCAGAGGCTACGGTTCCTAAAATAACAGTTATTCTTCGTAAAGCATATGGTGGAGGTTACATAGCTATGAATTCTCGTCATTTAAATGCTGACTTTGTATTTGCATGGCCAGGTGCGGAGATCGCTGTAATGGGGCCGGAAGGTGCGGCTAACATAATTTTTAGAAAAGAGATTATGGGAGCAAAAGATCCTGATAAGATGCGTAAACAAAAGGTAAAAGAATATAAAGAGAAATTTGCTAATCCTTATGTAGCAGCAGCCAAAGGATATGTTGATTCTGTTATAGAGCCTGAAGAAACCCGCAAATTATTGCTGCATGCAATAGAAGTTTCTAAAAATAAAGTAGATAGAAAACCTATTAAGAAACATGGGATTCCTCCATTTTAAAAACCAAGCTCATGGCAAGAAAAGAAAGTAAAAAAGCAAGAAAAGCCTCAGCTACAAAAGAAGAATCTCCCCAGAGGTTTAATACTTTAGTTGTTAATGGAGATAAATACAGAACACTTTATACCGAAAAATTCAAAAATAGAAAAAAGTGGGTTAAACCTGATCAAAGGAAAATATATTCTGATATTCCCGGAACAGTTCTTAAATTATTTGTTAAAGAAGGGCAGAAAGTAAAAGAGGGAGATGTAATGATGATTCTTGAAACAATGAAAATGAAGAATAAAATTATATTTCCTATAGATGGAACTGTTAAAAAGATTTATGTGTCCGAAGAAGAAAGAATACCTAAAGGGCATTTAATGATAGAACTTAAATAATTTTTAAAAACATCCGGAATTTATATTTCGGATGTTTTTTATAAAATACCTGACCATGTATAATAATTCTTAAATTGGTTTTTCAACTTGATTTCTTCATTGAAAATCCCAAAAACAGCTGATCCACTCCCGGACATTGATGCATAAACTGCACCTAAATTATAAAGCTTATTTTTAATATTCCCTATTTCCGGATGTAGCTTAAAAATAACATCTTCAAAATCATTGCTTACTTTTCCCTTCCAGGTTTCAATAGGTTCATTTATCAAATTAGTCAAACTTTTTGCTGGTAATTTAGGTTTGATTTTAGAATAGGCTATAGCAGTATTAATATGAATTTTTGGATGGATTACTATAATAAAATATCCTTTTAGGGAAAAATCAATTTTATTTAAAATGTTTCCTTTTTCAGTAGCAAAAGCTGGTTCATTTTTTATAAAGAATGGGCAGTCACTACCAATTTTTTCAGCATATCTCAATAACTCAACTTCTTTAATATTTAATTTAAATACGTTATTTAGTAATATTAATGTAAATGAAGCATCTGATGAACCCCCGCCTAGTCCAGCGCCAAATGGAATAATTTTATGAAGGTGTACATTAATTGGCGGTAGTTTAAAATCCTTTTTTAATATTTGATAAGCTTTATAACAGAGGTTATTCTCAATTTTCCCATCTTCAATTTTTAATCCAGTATTATCAAAACCATCATTCTCATCAGAGATGTTTATTTCTAAAATATCAGATAATGGTATTGGATAGAAAACAGTTTCTATATTATGAAAACCATCAGCTCTTTTTTCTGTAATATTTAATCCTATATTTATTTTTGCATTGGGAAAGGCTATCATTTTTCTTTCGAAAATTAATTTTTCTAGTTGATAAAGGTAATAATTTTCTGATGAAGCAATGATTCTAGATTTAATTAACAATTGTTAATAACTTTAGTTAAAAAAAAGCATGAAAAGAAAATACAAATTAATATGCAAATGCTATTGCGTTTATTACCTTTGGTAGCCCAAAACAATAGAATAAAATGGCTAGCACTGCAAAAAACTATCCTAAGAAAACGAGTATTGATCAGGCTTTAGATTATGGCAAACTGCCACCTCAAGCTGGTGATTTAGAAGAAGCTGTATTAGGAGCGATAATGATTGAAAAAGATGCAATTATTGCTGTAATGGACATAATACGTCCTGAAAGTTTTTATAAAGATAATCATCAGAAAATATTCAAAGTTGTTCTTGATCTTTCTCAAAAGCTAGAGCCTATCGATATTCTTACAGTTACCGAAGAATTAAGAAAAAGAGATGAACTGGAAGAAATTGGAGGACCTTTTTATATTTCACAACTTGCGAGTAAAGTGTCATCTGCAGCTCATATCGAGTATCATGCCCGCATTATAGCACAAAAACATATTCAACGTGAGCTTATAAGAGTTTCTACAGATATACAGAGTAGAGCATACGATGATAGCATAGATGTAAACGATTTAATAGATTTTTCAGAATCGGAACTATTTAAGGTAGCCGAAGGAAATATTAAAAAAGAAACTACTAAGATAAATCTTGTTATACAGGATGCTATTAGTCAGATTGAAGAGGCATCAAAGCGTGAAGATGGATTAAGTGGTGTGCCTTCAGGATATTCTAAACTTGATAGAGTAACATCAGGTTGGCAGCGTTCCGATTTAGTTATTATAGCTGCCCGTCCTTCAATGGGTAAAACAGCTTTAGTGTTATCTATGACACGTAATATGGCTGTTGATCATAATCAGGGAGTTGCAATTTTTTCTTTAGAAATGTCATCTGTCCAGTTAGTGAATCGTTTAATAGTTAGTGAAACGGAATTACCTTCAGAAAAAATCAGGAACGGAAGACTTGAGCCATTTGAGTGGGAACAATTGGAATATAAAATAAAGCGTCTGGTTGAGGCTCCTGTTTTTATTGATGATACTCCTGCCATATCAGTGTTTGAGTTAAGGGCAAAATGCCGGCGTTTAATGAGTCAGCAAAAAATAGATGTAATTATAATTGATTATTTACAATTAATGACAGGTTCAAACGATACTAAAGGGAACCGGGAACAGGAAGTGAGTTTGATTTCACGTTCATTAAAAGGAATTGCAAAGGAATTAAATGTACCAATTATAGCACTTTCTCAATTAAACAGATCTGTTGAAATGAGGTCCGGAACTAAACGCCCTCAATTATCAGATTTGCGTGAATCCGGTGCGATTGAACAGGATGCTGATATGGTGTTATTTATTCACCGTCCGGAAAAGTATGGATTTATAGAGGACGAAGAAGGTAATTCATTATTAGGAATTGCAGAATTAATATTAGCAAAACATAGAAACGGTGCGCTTGCTGATATCAAACTTAGGTTTAGAACTGAATTGGCTAAATTTGAAGATTTTGAAGATGACCTGATAGGAGATATACCTTCCGATGATGATGCTAATGGAGGAATGCGAACTTATGGGTCAAAAATGAACAAAGAAAAAAAATCTGCACAAAAACCAGATGATGATATATTCGATTTAGGAAGTAATAAGAGTTTTGACAGTGAAGCTCCTTTTTAGAGCTATTAAACTTGATTTGTACTATAGAAGCCCTTGCAGTTCTTTAAGAGAAGTTATTTCATAGGTTACACCCTCTTTATAGTTCTTCTTTTTAGGGTTGAAAAACACCTGGTCCAAACCAAAACGTTTAGCTCCTAAAACATCTGATTTAAAATCATCACCTATCATTAAACTTTCATTTTTACACGCATTAACCACATTTAATGCATAATTGAAAATAACGGGGTCAGGTTTTTGAGCACCTGCTTCTTCCGAAGTAATTACCTTGCTAAAATATTTATCCAGATTACTATTTTTTAGTTTGGAAAGCTGGACTTCCTTGAAACCGTTAGTAATAATATATAGCTTGTATTTTTTATGGAGATAATATAATATTTCGTGAGCAAATGGGAATAATCGTTTTTTAGTAGGGTTTATTAGAATATAATCGTGAGCAATTTCTTTTGCCAAAATCTCATTACTAACCCCAAATTCTTCTAATGTTAACGCAAATCTTTTATAGCTAAAAACTAATTTCTCAAGTTTTCCTTCACGATATTTTTCCCATAGCCGCTCATTATGCTTTAAATATGTGTTATAAAAACTATCAAAAGATTTAAAAATCTGTTCTAACCTATATTTTTTATAAATGTCCTGAAAAGTCTCCAGGGCATTATTATCGAAATCCCAAATAGTCCTATCAAGGTCAAAAAATATATGTTTGTATTTATTTATATTTGGATGCATGATTTAATATTTTACTGGAGGTCAAAGTTAGAATAATAAGTTGTTTTTTTATCTTTAAT
>DAOVYZ010000198.1 GCA_030635365.1 Bacteroidales bacterium | reverse complement strand
GGGTACACTGTAGCTGCCGGACGGGCAGGTAAATCTCAATGACTGAAATCTCAATATTCAAAACTGTTTTGAACATTTGATTATTGATTTTTGGGATTTATTTGTCATTTGTTTTTTGTTATTTATTCGTTCCACTCATGAAGATAGACGTTGGTGCTTTAATTAGCTTCGCTGAGCACTTCGTGGTTCAAAAAATATTTGACTTTATAGACAGACTCTAATTAGCCGTAGCACGGCTAACTCATACAAATGGCAGTAAATCGTAATTAATCTACTAATTATCAAAAAAATCCGTGCAACGGCTTGCAAATTTAAGACTATAAAACCATTGAGATCCTTCGACTACCGCTCGGAATCAGTTCGGCTAAATGATTTTGAAATCAAAATCATAGTCTCACTGATTTAAAAGGTCAAAATATTATTCTTTCATTAATTTAATCAATTCATCAAGTTTAGCCTGCATTTCTTCAACCTGTTTTTCAAGCTTTTCCACTTTTTTATGTTCTTCTTTAAGTGCCTCAACTAAAACAGCTGTAATAGGTGCATATTGCATTGTATAGTTTGTACTTTCACTTCCATTTACAACTTCAGGTATTATATTAATAGCTTCCTGTGCTATAAATCCCAACTTACTCCCTTTCTTTTCAGGGTCTTTCCATTCAAATGAAACTCCTCTTAATTTTAACACCTTATCTAAAGCTCCATCAATAGTTTTAACATTTTGTTTTAATCGTAAATCGCTTAAATTATTCCAAGAGCTAGTCCCTCCTGCCTCACCATGAACATAAAATAAAAAGCCATTGTCACGATGCATCTTAACAGAACGAACATATGCTGTGTCAGGATTACTGGCATCACTTTTTACACTGGTATCCCAACCAATAATCGTAGTCCCATCCTTTAGTATAGTTAATGCATTACGCCTGCCAACACCGCCAAAACTTGAAGAACCATTTCCTACAACAAACAAAGGGTCATCATCATACCACTGAATATATGACCAAGGTGATATATTATCATAATAATTTATTTCGGTATGATTATATATTGTATCATTTGTACGCCCTACAACAAATGAATTATATGAATTTGCAATCACATCGTAACCTGCAGCCGTTGTTTGGTAACCTATTGCTTCTCCTGTTAACCAAGCCGTATTATAATTCTTATTTGCTAAAGAATTTTTTCCCCAAGCTGTTGCACAATAACCGGAAGCAACACTATTATTTCCCCATGCCGTACCATTCCATCCGGGAGCCTCAGTATCCGACCCCCAGGAAGTACTAATATAACCCGATGCAGTAGTTCTAAATCCCCAAGCAGTTGAGCCTTTCCCACTTGCTATATTTGTATAATCTGTTGTTCCTGAGCGAATTCCGCCCCATGTCATTGAAGAAGGGCCACTTGAAGTATTTCTGTACCCTAAAGCAACAGCAAACTTTCCACTTGCTATACTTCCAAATCCTATAGCTACTGCATTTAAACCATTACTAGTTGTAACAGTCCCTGTTCCAATAGAAAATGAATTTATTCCAAGCGATTTAGCACCTAACCCTAATGCAAAAGAGTTAGCACCAACAGCTTCTGTTGTTATTGGTAATGCAGCACCTGTCGAATCACGCCCCCCGGCTCCAAATGCAAAACTTCCATTTCCTCTTGAATATGCACCATTTCCAATAGCATAACTATTTGACCCATACGCATATGCATTTGAACCTATAGCATAAGAACTTGTTGAATTATCATCAGTAATTGCCATATCACCAATAGCATATGAACTTTCACCTCCGGCTACAGCACCTTTTCCTATGGCTGTAGAATTATTTTTTCTAGCTACTGACTGGTTTCCGAATGCTTGCGAATAATCTCCTATGGCTTTAGATTCAAATCCTGTTGCTATTGAGTTTAAACCAACACTATCCTGATGTTCTATCAAAACTTTACCTACCAGAAATGCTTCCCGTTTAGGATACCATACCATTCTAGGTTCACTTGGATTAACTACATCCAATCCTGAAGAACTTTTTCCAGATACATTGAAGTATTCATTTACTCCCGCTTTAGTTGGATTTCTACCACTTACAGCAAAGCCTCCAATACTACCTTTTTTACTTTCTTCTGGAATATATATTCTCGTACTATCAGGAGTAACCTTAAAAATATCCACTTCTTCTGCTTTTGTAGGATTTCTGCCACTAACTGCAAAGCCTCCAATACTACCTTTAGTTGTTTCGTTTACAATTACTTTTGCCCCATCAGGAAATACCGCAAATACAACATTACCATCATGGTCTTTTACAACAAATAAAGTATCGGATGCTGTTGTATATACCTTATCATCTCCTAAATTTGTTGCCACTTTTGAATATAACGCATAAGGAACAGATAATAATTGTGATGCTCCCAGTGATGTATAACTGGTACCTCCTGTTTCATCCATCTCAATTCTCAGGTAATAGTTTGCGGACCCCCAATCTATTGTAAAAAAATCTGTTGTAGGATTATCACCTTCTCCTATTTTTAAATTTATTATACCATTATCATTGGTTTGTGCAGAATGTGTTTCAGAGTATACTGAATTGCCTGTCCCACTTCCTTGTAGAATACTTATTCTTACACTTACATTTTGACCAGCAAGCATTTCTCCATCCGAATTTTTTAAAGCAGCCTGATAGTTAAAACTTTCGGGTGTTTGTGCCCAGCTCATACTGACAAGCAATGCTAATAAAATTAATATCAATGGTTTTCTCATGACTATTATATTTAAGTTACTATTTAATGTTCAACACTAAATGTACAAGTTATACAAATCCATATACTATACCAATTGAAAAGGTTAATTATAATCGATAAAAAGCAAAACATTCAAATTATAAAAAATTTGAGCACTTTTAATTCTACTTAAGAATTAGTTCTTCCAATCTCTTTAATCTTTCCTTTAATTCCTGGTTCTCTTTCTTAAGCAATTCAATATCTTCATTTTGTTTATTTATAGTTGACTCATGCTTTTGAACCTCCTTCAACAACAAAACAGAAATCAAGGAATATTGAACACCATCGGGTATTAGTTTATCAGAATTACTACCAGGAATAACATCTTTTTCTCTTGCGAAATCAACTAACTCTGGAATTAATGTATTAACCTCTTCTGCAATTAATCCAAAGTGCCTTGTCCCCTCACTTTTACTGGAAAATGAAACTGGCTTTAACTTATAAATTGCGGATGAACTAATCTCTAAAGGTGCTATATCTTTTTTGTATCTCTTCGATGAAGTACTTCTTACAATTCTTCCACTTGCATAGATATACAAATTAGCAGCACTTCCAGTCACGGATGAATAAATCCCCTGAGCATAAAATGAAGCCGCATTATCATTTCCAATTAGTATTTGATTATTACCGGTAACAACAACACTATCGCCTATTGCAATACAGTTATAATAGCTGTTATTACTAAATGTATAGTTTGCTTTATGGCCAACAAAAACATTTCCCGAACCGGATGACCTGTATCCGGCTCTATATCCTAAACAAACATTATCTACGCCCGATCCTGTATAAATTCCACTTTGGGAACCAAGAAAGGTATTCTCTTCTCCCGTATTACCAAACCCACTACTATTTCCCACGAATGTATTTTTACTTCCTAAAGTATTATAACCTGCACTAATTCCTACATAGGTATTATAATTACCTGCAACATTATCTCTCCCTGCACTATTACCTACAAATAAATTATTGAAAATATTAGGGCCTGATGAATAACCTGCATTATTTCCTATAAATACATTCTGAACACCATTTGAGAAATTATAACCTGCCTCATCACCAATAAATATATTTGATAAGCCATCTTGAGAATTTACACCGGCATTGTTACCAATAAATATATTCCATCCACCTGAGATATTACTATAACCTGCATTAAATCCCATAAATATATTCTTAAATCCTGATACTGTATTTTTACCGGTTTCATATCCAAAAAAGGTATTGTATTTCCCCATCCCGGGATTTAAAGGATCAAGCTCAACTTTAAGTCCACTGTTATGTCCAATAAAATAATTCAAAGGTGTTAATCTAAGATAACTTGATGTTTCTCCATTGCTATAATCCATTACACCAAACCCGCCAATAGTATCTTGCGTAAAAATCCTGGTACTATCTGAAGTTGTAAAAAACATTGGCTCTGCCGTTCCTTTCGTTGGATTTCGGCCACTTACTGCAAATCCTCCAATACTACCCTTGGTTGTTTCATTCACAAATATTCTGGTACTATCAGCTGTTACAGTAAAAATATCCACTTCTTCTGCTTTTGTAGGATTTCTGCCACTAACTGCAAATCCGCCTATCCTGCCTTTTGCTGTTTCGTTTACATATACTTTTGCCCCATCAGGAAATACTGCAAATACAACATTACCATCATGGTCTTTTACAACAAATAAAGTATCGGATGCTGTTGTATATACCTTATCATCTCCTAAATTTGTTGCCGCTTTTGAATATAATGCATAAGGAACAGATAATAATTGTGATGCCCCCAGTGATGTATAACTGGTACCTCCTGTTTCATCCATCTCAATTTTTAAGTAATAGTTTGCGGACCCCCAATCTATTGCAGAAAAATCTGTTGTAGGATTATCACCTTCTCCTATTTTTAAATTTATTATACCATTATCGTTGGTTTGTGCAGAATGTGTTTCAGAGTAAACCGAAGAACCTGTCCCACTTCCTTGTAGAATACTTATTCTTACACTTACATTTTGACCAGCAAGCATTTCTCCATCCGAATTTTTTAAAGCAGCCTGATAGTTAAAACTTTCGGGTGTTTGCGGCAGGGCAATAATACCCATAAATATAAAAAAAGCCGCAATAGTAATTTTTCTTAACATAATTTTATCTTTTATATTAATATTTAGTGGCTATAAGAAAACGCCAATAATTGCGTTATGCTCATCTCGAAAACAGTCATTTACAAAAGCAAACTCCTTGATTTTCAAGATTTCGCAAGCCTTATTCTTGACGTTTTTTATACGCCACTTTACAAAAACAGGTGTTTTCTTAGAAACACTATTTAAGATTTAACATATAATAAAAACTACTATATGATTTTATAAATCAATGAAATCACAATTTCGCATATTATTTTGGGATATTCAAAAAAATTTGATAAACGTCAATATCCGAATATAAAAATATTCTGAATGCCGCAAATAAAGTGGAACCACAATTAATAAACTGTAGCTCCACATAAATTTAGTTCTTAAGGAAGTGTTACGTAGGCAACCTCTAATATATTTCTATTCTTTTTCTAAAAGCTGATTAAACATCTTTTCCATATCTTCAAATTTGTTTTTTAAATCAATGAATTTGCTTTTTTCAGTTTCCAAAACTTTTATTCTTTCATGTAACTGTTCAATATAAATATGCGCCTTTTCTAATTCTTCTAACATTTGTTCTCTACGCTCATTCATATTTATTCTGCCTGCCTGCTCAATTTCTTTTGCACTCTTTAATGCGGGCAAATGCTTTTTATTCCACATATAATATGCATGTTCTTCAATAGATTCCAAATAATAATCATTCTCAAAAACATAATCCGGAACAATAGTCCCGGTCGCTGTAACATTTCCTTCAACATGAAAATCTCCATTAATTATAATGGAATCATTTGAAAAATTCCCGTAAATGAGCGGTGTTGATGTTTCCCAATTATCGATATATAATTTATTCGATCCTTGTTCATTTTTTCCTGCCATATAACCCAAAAAAACATTTCCAAAACCTATTCCTGAATCCTGCCCGGCACCAAAGCCTATTAATGTATTTTGATTACCTGCAGTTTTATTTTGTCCTGCCCAACCCCCAACAAATGTATTTCTAAAGCTCTGTGCCACCATAGCCTGCCCGGCTCTAACTCCTACATAAGTACACCTGTAACTAGCTGTGTCGCTCCAACCCGCTGCACTTCCTATATATGTATTAGCAACTCCCTTTGAAAACTCACCGGAAGCATTACCGTAAAAAGAGTTATCATACCCTACCGTATTATTTTCACCGGAATTTCCACCTACAAAAGTATTTCTTGCCCCGTTTACATTGTACCTGCCGGCATCATACCCTATATAAACACTTTCTCCAACACCGGAACTACTATATCCTGCAAAAGGGCCGATAAATACGTTCCTGTAATTTTTATATATTCCATCTATACCACTTGTATAACCAGATTGGTAACCTATGTAAACATTATAAAAACCTTCCTCGTTTAAGTGGCCACTTTGGTATCCTATAAACGTATTATGATCTCCGGTTGTATTTTCATACCCGGACTGATAACCAAAGAACATATTTGCACTACCACCGGTATTTGAATAACCGGCTTCATTTCCCATAAAAACATTATTTATTCCTAATAAATTTGAATACCCTGCACGATTACCTAAAATTAAATTGTCGCTACCATATGTATTAGAATATCCACTTTCATAACCTATAAAAATATTTCTACTACCGGTAGTATTTGCCAAACCTGCGTTATATCCAAAAAATGAATTATATAATCCGGTAGTATTTAAACCACTTTCATGACCAATAAAATAATTGTCAGGAAAAAGGTTAACTAAACTTGAAATGCCAGCTTTAGTTGGATTTCTGCCACTTACAGCAAACCCCCCGATATTTCCT
>DAOVYZ010000152.1 GCA_030635365.1 Bacteroidales bacterium | reverse complement strand
TTCTTTTTTCTCTTCTTTAACAGGTTCAGACTCTTCTTTAGCAGATGTTGTAAATTGCACTTTACCTTGTTTGTCAGCTATAAATTTCCCAAAATCTTTTATCTCGTAAGGTTTTTCTTGTTCCAATACTTTTTTTACTTCGTCAATAAATTGGGTAATTTTTTCTGCAGCTTGCTCTTTTGCTATGCCCTCTTTTTTAATTATATATTTTTCAAGAAGTTCGTCATTGAATTTAAGAAAAGGGCTGAAATAAACATCCTTGAGTTTCTCTTTCAATGTATTTGCATCCTTACTTTTTGAAGTGGCACGTACTAAGAAAGCTCCATAGTTTGGAACAATAACCCTGTTGTTTGTGGCAAGCAATTCCTGAATGTAGGTTGCGATCATAATGGTTATTTTTTGTTAGCTTAAAATCTAAATATGTGAACAAATTTAATAAAAAATTAAGAAATTAATTTACAGCTTAATAGTCTATTTGATTAAAAAACGAAAAAATGTTAAATTAATTTTTTAAAAAAAGTTGATCTATAGTTGATAATAAATTTTCTACTTTAATTGGTTTTGGCATATAACTATCAAAACCTGCATTTAAACATTTTTGCTTATCATTATCTTGAGCATAAGCTGTTTGTCCTATGATCTTTATATTACTTTTTTGTTCTTTAATCTTTTGAGTTGCTTCATACCCATCCATCTCAGGCATTTTGATATCCATTAAAACCAAATCGACATTGCCTTTTAAGCAAAGATCTACGGCTTCTTTACCATTTTTTGCCCATAAAATTTTAGCTTTTGTTGGAGTTAGTATTTCTTCAAATAACTTATAATTAACTATAACATCATCAGCAACTAATACTACTTTATTATTCCAATCAAATATATTATCGGTTTTTTCTTTTACTTTTTCCGGCACAGTTTCTTTAATTTCAAGCGGTAATGTAAAATAGATATTTGTTCCCTGGTTTGGGGTAGACTGGACCCATATATTACCATTTAGGTGAGCTACAATCTTTTTAGCAATTGTCAATCCAATACCGGTTCCTCCGTATTCTCTTGTAAATGAATCATCGGCTTGTCTGAAAAGGTCATAAATCATATCAAATTTCTCACTTGAAATACCTATCCCTGAATCAATAACATGAAACTGAATTTTATTTTCCTTTTTAATTAAAGTATAACCGAATTCTACAAATCCTTTTTTGGTAAATTTTATAGCATTCTCTATTAAATTAAATAGAACTTGTTTTAATCTTATTGGATCCGTATTAATTGAAAAGTTTTTATCCCGCAAACCTTTATGCATTGTAAGATGGATATCTTTTTTGTCATCATTTTCAATTTTTATGCTAAAAGATACATAAAGGTCTAAAAGTAATTTATTAACGAAACATGTGGATTTATGAATATCGATATTCCCAGATTGAATCTTTGATATATCAATTACATCACCGATAAGTTTTAATAAATTTTGACTATTATCGTTTATTAAGTTTTTAAGTTTTACTTTTTCTTCATATGATATGTCTTGGTCAAGCAACAAATTAGAAAAACCTATTATGGCATTCATGGGAGTCCTGATTTCATGTGATAAATTAGCAAGGAAAGCAGTTTTTAAGCGATTAGATTCTTCCGCTTTTTCTTTTGCATCAATTAGTTCTTTTTCTGTTTTCTTTCTCGAAGTTATGTCTTCAGATATTACTACAAAGTGCGTTATTTTTCCTTTATCATTCTTAACAGGCGATATAGAGGCTAGTTCCCAATGCTTTTCTCCATTTTTCTTTAAGTGTTGAAATTCCCCTTGCCATTCTTTTCCTGATAAAACTACCTTAGGAATGTTTTGGTAAATACTTGCAGAATTATCTTCAGGGTTTAAAATGCTAATTTCTTTATTAATAACTTCCTCTGGATTATAACCTGTTATTTTTGTAAAACGAGGATTAACATACTGAATCTCTCTTTTTAAATTAATAATGATAACACATGCGGGAGAATGGTGTATTGCATTTGAAAGTATTTTTAACTGTAATTCGGTTTTTTCCTTTTCGGTTATATTTAACGAAAGCCCTCCAATTTGCCATGAATTATCAATTCCCCTGAATCTAAATTTGTGTGCCTGGTAAGTTTGTAAATTTCCAGAGCTATCGGGTAATTGATGTTCCACAACAAGAACTTCACCATTTAATACTCGTTTATCTTCTTCAATAACTCGTTTGGCATATTCTTCAGGGAATAATTCCTCAGGGGTTTTATTTTTATATTGTTCATTTGAAAATACCTGATTCATTTGTTTGTTCAGATATACTGCTTTTAAATTTTCATCTTTTATGAAGACACCTAATGGCAAATTATCCATAAAAGTTGAAAATTGTTGTTCAGTCCTTTTTAAAGCCTCTTCAACTTCAATTCGTTTTGAAATATCTTTAAAATCTTCAATAATACCCAGTATTTCCCCATTTTGCCCTTTAAATGCAACTGAACTTAAAACACCCGGAATAATCTTGCCATGTTTATTCTTCTTTTTGATGTATTGTTCTATTCTTTCCTCTCCATTTTTAATTAAATTTAACGGGCACTCATTGGTATGGCAATGTGGCCCCGGAAATACTTCGTAACATTTTTTCCCTTCGGCATCTTCTTTACTAATGCCTGAAAGCATAGTAAATGCTCTATTAATTCGAAGAACTTTAAAGTCATTTCCAATTAATCGCATACTATTACCGGTAGTATTAAATATTTGATTTAGCTCTTCATTGGTCTTGACAATTTCTTTTGTCTTTTTAGCAAGTCTTTTATCTATAGAATCTTGCAGATTAAAAATCTTATATATTAATGAATTAAAAGAGAAATGGAGAATAATAAAAGTAGTGGCAAGAATTAACAAAATAATTAAAAGAGACCTATAAAGTGTTGCGTGAAACTGATTTTGCAATACAGAAATATCTTTGATATAAACAACTCCTTCTAAGCCTGTATTTCGTAAATTATTTTCAACTTCAATAAAACTTAAAAAGAAAAATTTATTATTATAACTAAACTTCCCTTGTTTAAGTCCTTGGTTAGCATTTAACAAATTTTTAAAATTTTCTTTTTCAAAAATTGAATGAACTAAATAATTATCAATTGAAATCGAAGATTTAAAATTTTCATAGTAGTGTTTTTCAATATTTTTAGCGTTAAAAACACTGGCAACTAAAATCTCAAATTCTTTAGTTATATGTTCAATTACTTCATTTTCTCGAATCCCAAATTCTACACAACCAATATATTCTCCATTATATATTATAGGCTCAACCATTTTATAATAAAGTAAAGAGTTCGCAAATTCAAATCCACTTTCTTTATGTTGTATTTCATTAACTTTTGTAACCAAAGAATTTTTGTTTGCTATTTTGTTTTGATTTCCCGGGCCTGTTTCCATATCCAGGATCAAAATATTATCTTTTGAATAAAAATTAACCTCAAAATGATATGGATCTTCAGATTTAAGTACAGTATAATAGGGAAATACTTTCTGATAAAGCGATTCAATATCGTTTGAGTAAAATTCTTTTTTGATATCGGGATTATTAATGAAATAATGAATCTTGTTTCTATACAATTGATTTGTTGTATATAACAAATGTTTAATTTCTATATTGACTATTTCATTATCTTTTTGTACCTGCCAATCGATATATATTTTTTGATTCCTTAGTCCTAAGGAAAAATATATAGCACATAAAACAAGCAGCACAAGCATTACTGCAAAAATTGTTTTATTTTTCAGTCTTTGTTCTGAGTCCATATTACCCGCTCTCCTCTGTTCATTAACACATTAACATGCAAATAAAGCAAAAATTATGAAACAAAAAAATCACCATTAATAGGTTTGCGAACATTTTTTTAACTAAATTAACCAAACTTAGTATTCAAAACTGTTAATGGCAATGTGTTTTTCCCTTCTTCATTTAATGAAAATAAAAGGAACAAAAAATGTTTACAAAATTAAATTTGTGCTGGAAATAGTTTAATTTATCGTTAGAACCTATGTTTTTATAAAGTTTAAATTATTAAAAACTTTTCTAGTAATAGGTTTTACAAATATTGTTTTTAGAACACTAACTTTGTATTAATAGAAATATTATACTTGATGGGAGTATTATTTGGTGGAGTAATATGATTGAAGAATCAATTAATCAGATATGATAATTAGATATTTAATATTAGCGGCTGTATTACTTTTAAGCCAATATAAATTATTGTGGGGGCAAAATGAGAGCAAAAATCCTGCCAGTTACTCTTTAAAACCACAATACGGAGTAATATTGCCTCATTCGAGTAAAGTTGAACATTTAACTCACACAAATCCTTTCGGTTTAGAGTTCGAATATTCAAGGTTTTTGTTGAAAGATAAAAGTTGGAGCCAATGCAATTGTTATTCGAAAGCAGGAATTTCCTTTTTATATGTTAATTACAATAACCCTAAAATAGTAGGTAGTTCATATAGTGTAATTGGTTTTGCAGAGCCTTTTTTTATCAGGCTTGATAATTTAAAACTTTCATCAAGGATGGGAGTTGGTATTTCATATTTAGACCGTATTTACGATGAAATTAACAATTCTGAAAACACTTTTTTTTCTACACATTTTAGCTTTATAGTACATTTGGATTTAAATGCTTATTACAAATTAAGTAATAAATATAGTTTAGTATTTTTTTCAAAATATAATCATATTTCTAACGGGAGCATAAAACAACCAAATTATGGAATGAACTTTCCGATGTTTGGACTTGGGCTAAATTATTATCCATCAGGCGAGATAAAATTCCCTGAAAGAGAAAAAGTAGAGTTTATACCCAAATATTTTTTTAAAGTATACTTGTTTGGGATGGTGAAAAAAATTTCTTCAAATCAATATTTCGAAGAAAAAAATACTTTTTTATTTGGGATATATGGTTTAATGGGCAGAACAATAAGTAAGGTAAATGGGTTAAGTATAGGGCTTGAGTATTTATATGATGGAAGTGCAAAGGAAGAAATTTATAGAAAAGATTTAATTGATGATCATCAGCAAATATCTGGTTTAGTTGGACATCATTTACTTTTTGGTAAATTTGATTTTTCACAATATTGGGGGACATATTTTTATGCTCCTTATAGAAAAGAGTATTTTTACCAACGTTATTCTTTGACATATAAATTATCAAAATTTATAATAGGAGGAGTAACTTTAAAAACTCATGGTGATATTGCCGATAGTTTTCATGTTTTGTTAGGCTTGTCACTTTAAGTTTTACAATAATTTAAGAATGTATTATGAAAAAAAATCTTTTAGCAGGACAAATAAAACAGATATGTGAATTTCAGAAGAATGAGATAACAGAATATTATATATATTCAAGATTATCAAGAAGAGTTAACAATAAAAAAAATGCAGAACTGCTTCAAAAAATCGGGGATGACGAAATGCGCCATTATCTGTTTTGGAAAGAATATAGTGGCAAAGATATAAAACCAAACAAGTGGAAAATATTTAAATTTTACTGGATTGCGCGAGTTTTTGGAATTACGTTTGGAATAAAATTAATGGAAAGAGGAGAGTCAGGAGCTCAGGAAGCATATAAAAAAGCATGTGAATTTATACCGGAAGCCAGGCAAATTGTTGAAGATGAAGATACTCATGAAGCCGAATTAATAGGGATGTTGGAAGAGAAGAAATTAGATTATGTGGGATCAATTGTTTTAGGACTAAATGATGCATTGGTTGAATTAACAGGGACATTAGCAGGCTTAACATTTGCTTTACAGAATACGCGGCTAATTGCAATAGCGGGGTTGATAACCGGTATTGCGGCTTCTTTTTCAATGGCTGCATCAGAGTATTTGTCTACTAAATCGGAAGGGAATGGTAAGAATGCATTATCGTCCTCTTTTTATACGGGTTTAGCATATATTTTTACGGTAATAATATTGATTCTGCCTTATTTTTTATTTGCAAACTATTTTATGTGTTTAGGATTAACAATGGCATTTGCAGTATTGGTAATATTATTTTTCAATTATTATATATCAGTTGCTAAAGGCCTGAATTTTAAAAAGCGATTCTGGGAAATGTTTGTAATAAGTATGGGAGTTGCTGCATTTACATTTGGAATAGGATATTTAATCAGGGTATTCCTGAAAGTAGACATTTAAATAATTAAGATTTTGATATGATGCAGTGGGATAAGTTACTATCGGCTAAACGGTTTGGATTAGAAAATCGGGAAATAAAAAATACAGGAGAAATACGTTCACAATTTCAAAGAGATTATGACCGCATAATTTTTTCATCACCCTTTCAAAGGTTGCAAAACAAGACACAGGTATTTCCATTGCCCGGAAGCATATTTGCCCATAACCGGCTTACTCATAGTTTAGAAGTAGCAAGTGTTGGCCGTTCATTGGCGAATCTTGTCATGGTAGCTCTTCAGAAAAGGAGAGATATAGAAAACAAGGATATTTTGAACGAATTAGGATCTATTGTATCCGCAGCATGTTTGGCTCATGATATGGGTAATCCGCCTTTTGGGCATGCCGGGGAGGAAGCAATATCAAACTATTTTTTGGAAGGAAATGGTAAAAAAATAAAATCAGTTGTTACAAAAAATGAATGGATTGATTTAACTCATTTCGAAGGTAATGCAAATGCTTTAAGACTTCTGACAAATCAGTTTAAAGGAAGGCGTTCCGGTGGTTTTGCCCTTACATATACGACACTGGCAACATTAATAAAATACCCTTATGGTTCAGATGCAATGATGCAAGGCAGAAAAAAATATGGTTATTTTCAATCAGAAAAAGAAACCTTCTTAAAAATTGCTAGTGAATTAGATTTAAAGAAATTGAGTAATGAACCATTATGTTACGCAAGACACCCATTAGTTTTTTTAGTTGAGGCAGCAGACGATATTTGTTATGAAATTATGGATATTGAAGATGCTCATAAATTAAAAATACTTGATACACAAACTACTTTTGATCTTTTACTTGGGTTTTTTGATAAGCAGGACGATAAAAAGTTTTATAAAGATAAAGAAGAAACATTTAAAGAGGTTACTGATATAAATGAACAAGTTACATATCTAAGAGCTTCTGTAATTGGAAAATTAATTAATGAAACTGCTCAGGTATTTATAGCAAATCAAGAAACAATTTTAGAGGGGAACTATAATAAGAGCCTTATTAAAGGAATGGAAGGGAAAAGCAAAGAAGCTTTTGATATTTGTAAAACCGTAGCTATTAATGATATTTATGATCACCCTTCAGTAGTTAAAATTGAATTAACAGGATTTAATATATTAGGGACTCTGCTAGATGAGTTTATTTCGGCAATATTACATCCTGACAGTAAATATTCAAAGAAAATACTCTCAATAATACCTTCTCAGTTCGAGATCGAAGGGGTTGAATTTTATAAAAAAGCAGCATCCGTCGTAGATTTTGTGTCGGGCATGACAGACTTGTATGCTGTTGATTTATACAAAAATATAACAGGAATTAATTTATAGTAATTCCTTAAATTAATAGAAAACGAATAATAATGAAACCTACTCTCCCCGAATTACTGTTTTTGAAACGGATTCTCCTCCAATTATAATTCTGATATGAAATATCCCAAGTTGATTGCCTATTTCTTTTGAAGTAATAGGTTTGCTATAATAGCCTTTGGGTTGATTCAATTTTTGAATGGAGTATAACTTTTTACCTGAATTATTATATATTTCCACTAGTGTCAAGTCAAGCTTCAAGTTTCGGGTAGAGTGTTTTTAATTTTATTCTAGCATCCTTTGTCGTAAACTGCCAGTTTATTTTTGCGTTCATATTATTTCTTGACTTACACCATGCTTTAACTTCTTCTTTTACGG
>DAOVYZ010000081.1 GCA_030635365.1 Bacteroidales bacterium | reverse complement strand
TTATCTTTGCTGCGTTAATTTAAATTAAATAAAAATAAGCAGAATGTCTTATTCAAAACAACAAATACTAGATGCATTAAGTAAAGTTAAGCACCCCGAGACTGCTCAAGATATTGTTTCGATGGGCATTGTAGAAGACATATGGGTTAGTGGCAATAAAGGTGGATTTACATTAAGCTTTAAAAAAGCCCATGACCCTTTTATAAATTCAATGCAGAAAGTTTGTTTGCAGGCAATTGAGAAATATCTTGGAAACGAAATTGACTTTACAGAAAATATTAAAATAAAAGTCCCGGAGAAAGCACCTCAAACAAATACAAAATCTGAGTCATTAAAAAATGTAAAAAATATTTTAGCTATAGCTTCAGGAAAAGGAGGTGTGGGTAAATCAACAGTTGCTGCCAATCTGGCTATAGCTTTAACTAAATCAGGATTTAAAGTAGGATTGATTGATGCTGATATTTATGGCCCCTCAATACCTAAAATGTTTAATGTAGAAGGGCAAATGCCTTTTGTGCGTAAAGTTAATGAAATTGATATGATTACTCCAGTAGAAAATTATGGAGTAAAAATGTTATCGATGGGGTTTTTTATAAAACCTGAAGATGCGCTCGTATGGCGTGGGCCAATGGCTACTAGTGCTTTGAAACAACTAATTCATCAGGGAGAATGGGGAGAACTCGACTATTTGGTAATAGATATGCCTCCGGGAACAAGTGATGTACATTTAACTTTAGTACAAGAAATTTCAGTAACCGGAGCAATCATAGTAAGCACACCACAAGAAGTAGCTTTAGCAGATGCCGTTAAAGGAATAAAAATGTTTACAGGTAAACAAATTAATGTTCCCATATTAGGGTTGGTTGAAAATATGTCGTGGTTTACACCTGAAGAATTACCTAATAATAAATACTATATATTTGGTAAAGATGGTTGTAAAAATCTTGCGGAAAAAGAAAATATTCCTTTACTTGGTCAAATTCCAATAGTTCAGAGCATTCGCGAAGGAGGCGATTCCGGAAATCCTGCAGCACTAATTGAAGATTCAATAATTGGAAAAGGATTTAGAAGTTTGGCTGCAACAGTTGTAAATGCTGTAGATAAAAGAAATAAAAACCTTAAGCCAACAAAACAGGTGGAAATCAAAACAAAATAAATAATTACTAAACAATACAATGATGGATGAAGCAAAAAAACAAGATCTTGAAAAAAAAATTAATGAAACAATTGAGACGGTAAGGCCTTATTTAGTAGCTGATGGGGGTGATATTAAATTTGTTGAACTTACCGATGATATGGTTGTAAAAGTTGAACTAATGGGTGCCTGCGGAGCATGCCCATATAGCTTGCATACATTAAAAAATGGGGTGGAACAAGCAGTTAAAAAGCAAATCCCTGAAATTAAGGAAGTTGTTTCGATAAATTAATTGACTTTTTACCATTAGGAAATCGTAACTTAAATATGATAATTTTTATTGGATGCAAATAACAAGGCATCCATTTTTTTTTATTTAAATTATTGTAGTAAATTGGAGAATCCTATCAAACTATCATTACAAATAAATACAAATATTTATGCCTGATATTGTAATTGAAAAAGTAATATTTACTAGTTTTATGTTTTTCCTTAATATTTTTAAGGATTTATATAATATTTTTAAGGATTTTTGGTTTGAAAGAATTGAGTTACAATATTAAAAATATACTTTTTAGTGAATAAAATATTTAAATATACAACACTTCTAATTATAATAGTACTCTCTGGATGCTCAACGAAAAAAAATACAGGGCTTACAAGATTCTACCATGGGTTAACAACAAAGTATAACGTACTATTTAATGGTACCGAAAGCTACAAAGAAGGAATAAATAAATACGAAAAATCCTATAATGATGATTATTCACAAATCTTACCTATATTCATCCATGGTAATAAGGAACTATCTGCAAGCATAAAACCACAAATGGATAGAACCATTGAAAAATCAACAAAATCGATACGATTACACTCCATAACAGTGAAACCGGATCAAAGTAAAGCAACAACATCTGAAAAAGATAAGGCTTTCTATAGTAAAAATGAATACAATATTTTTATTGACGATTCTTATCTTGTAATGGGTAAAGCCTTTTTTTATCAAGCAGATTATGCCAGTGCTATTAGGATTTTTAATTACATCATTACTCAATATAACGATGACAAAACAAAGTATCTTGCATATAATTGGCTTATCCGATCAAATGTTCAAATTAAAGACTTCCGGGAAGCTCAGGATATATTAGACTTTCTATTAAGTGATATGAACTATCCTGAAAAATTGACATATGATTTAAATCTTACCATTTCTGATTTTTATTTAAAACAGCAAAGTCTATCCGAGGCGGAATCATATGTTACTGAAGCCTTGAGACTGGTTAAAAAGAAAAAGGAAAAAACTCGTTTAACATTTATTCTGGCACAAATAAAAGAAAAAACAGAAAAACCTATAGAGGCATCAGAACTTTATAAAGAAGTTATTAAATTAAACCCTTCCTATGAAATGTCTTTTAATGCAAAAATAAAAAGAGCAACTCTTCTTACAGGGGGAAAATTTGCTAATGCTATAAAAGATAAATTACTGGACATGCTGAAAGATGATAAAAATAAAGAATACCTTGATCAAATTTATTTTGCATTAGGAAATATTGAAATGAATGAAAATAACACAACTCAAGCGGTTGAATATTATATATTATCTGCTAATGCAAGCACCTCAAATACAAATCAAAAAGCTTTAACTTACCTTGTCCTGGCAAATATCTTTTTCGACCGGGCAAACTATTTGGAGGCACAAGCTTACTTTGACAGTACAGTTGTTTTCCTTGATCCTGATTTTCCAGGATATATAGAGCTATCGATAAAAAACAAATATCTCGGAAAATTAGTTTCCAACCTAAACGAGGTAAAACTTCAGGATAGCGTGCAAATGGTAGCAAAAATGACGAAAACAGGACGTAATGCTTTCATCCAAAAAATTATCCAAGATTTACGCGAAAAAGAAGAAAATGAATTAAGAAGGCAAAGAGAAGAAGAAATGGCTGAAATGGGTAATATATATGGTCCTTCTACACGCCCTACTACCTCAGCAAATGAAAGTGGTAAATGGTATTTTTATAACCCGTCAGCTAAAAGCTTTGGAGAACCTGAATTTAAAAGGAAGTGGGGAAATAGAAATCTGGAAGACAATTGGAGAAGAAAAAATAAAAGAATCCTGGGGATAGAAAAAATAACTGAATCAGAGTTTTCCGATGAAATACTTGACAGTAAAAAAGGATTAGATGACAAGTCTCCTGAATACTATTTAGTTGACTTACCTTTAACTGATTCTTCCATGTTAATGTCTCACAAAAAGATCCAAACTGCTTTATTTAATATCGGAGAGATATATCGAAACGACTTGAAAGACTATCCTTTGGCAATTGATGCTTACAAAGAACTTATTGAACGTTATTCTGAAAGTGATTATAAAGTACCGGCATATTACAGTATTTACAAAGCTTACTTACAGCAAGAAAATATTGCACAATCCAATGTATATAAAAATATGATTATAAGGAATTATCCGGATTCTAAATACGCAAGAGTACTGGTTGATCCTAACTTCTTTAAACAATTTGAGCAAGAGGAACTTGAAAGGAAAAATCATTATTCACAAACTATGAATCTTTATAAACAGGGGAACTATTCTGAGGTAATGCATCGGAGTGATTATGCATTGAATAATTATCCTGAATCTGATTACACTGCAAAATATAGTTATTTGAAAGCTCTCGCTATGGGAGAAATTTATGGTGTTACTGTTTTAAAACCGGAATTAGAAAAAATAATAGCTGAATATAAAACAGATCCGGTAGCAGAGTCATCGGAAAAATTACTAGCATCAATAAAAGAAAATGAGTTGAAAAATTTAAAAGATTTAGATTTTACTGAGAAATCAAACACAGCAACCAGCAAAGAGGATATTACTAAAGAAGAAATTACCCGGAGGACATTAGAAGAAATTGAAAAAATATATTCATATGGCACGGAAGCTGTTCATTATGCAGCAATAGTAATTTCTAAAAGTGCCGATATGAATCAACTGAGATTCAATATAATAAATTTCAACCTTGATTTCTATATACAAAAAAGTTATGATATTGAAAGCAAAGAATTCAATGAGTTCTCAACAATACTTACAATAAAACAATTCAAAAATTCTGAAGGTGGATTAGAATACTATAATAAATTAGTTGAGGAACGTGAAAGGGTTTTTAAAGATGTAAAAAGTAATGATTTCCAAATTTTCACAATATCGGATCAGAACCTTATAAATCTAACTAATGAAAAAATGGTTCGCGATTATATGATCTTTTTCAGAAAGAATTATCAGGAATAGTCTTATTATATCAGAAGTAAATTTTTTTAATACTTATTAACTAATGAAGAACGTTAGCATTTTATGGACAGACGATGAAATTGATCTTTTAAAACCTTATGTACTTTTTTTAGAAGAAAAAGGATTCGAGTTATTTACAGCCAGTAATGGTGATGATGCAATTGAGATGGTTAAATCGCAAAATTTTGACCTCATTTTTCTTGATGAAAATATGCCCGGATTAAGTGGCCTTCAGACGTTAACTCAGATTAAAGAAATTAAGCCGGATATCCCCGTTATAATGATTACCAAAAGCGAAGAAGAAGACATAATGGATGAAGCCATAGGCTCAAAAATAGCTGATTACCTAATTAAACCCGTAAATCCTAAACAAATATTACTTAGCATTAAGAAAAACATTGATACAAAACGACTGGTTTCGGAAAAAACTTTATCTGAATATCAATCAGAATTTGGAAAAATCGGATTAAAAATATCTGAAGCTAATACATTTAACGATTGGGTAGAACTTTATAAAAAACTTGTATACTGGGAGCTTGAACTTGACCAAAATGAAGAAAAAGGGATGCAGGAGGTTTTTAAAATGCAAAAGACAGAAGCAAATATGGGTTTTGCAAAATATATTAAAAAAAATTATGAAGCGTGGTTTGATGATAATACAGAAAAGCCTTTGATGTCTCCCGATTTATTTAAAGAAAGAATATTCCCTATTATTGACAAAGGCCAGAAAGTATTTGTATTAGTAATTGATAATTTCAGGTATGATCAATGGAAAATTCTTCAACCATTAATAAATGATAGCTTTTCCACTGAATCAGAAGAGCTATATTGTAGCATATTGCCAACAGCAACTCAATATGCCAGAAATGCAATTTTTGCAGGCCTTATGCCATATGAAATTGAAAAACTATACCCTGAATATTGGTTAAATGATGAAGAAGAAGGGGGGAAAAATTTAAAAGAAAAAGAACTTTTAGAAAAGCAACTTCAACGCTATAGTAAGAAGTATAAATTCAATTACAAGAAAATTAGCCATTTAAAAACAGGCGAAAAAATAGTAGAAAATATTAATGATTTATTAAATAATGAATTAAATATTCTGGTTTACAATTACATTGACATACTATCACATGCAAGAACAGAGATAGAAATGTTGCGTGAACTTGCAAATGATGAACCGGCATATCGATCATTAACTTTATCATGGTTTAAACACTCGCCACTTTTTACATTAATAAAAGAATTACAGCAACATGATGTTAAAATTATAATTACTACTGACCATGGAACTGTTAGAGTCCAAAATCCTGTTAAAGTTATTGGTGATAAAAATACTTCAACAAATCTCAGGTATAAAAATGGACGGAATTTGAATTACAACCCAAAAGAAGTTTTTGAAATTACTAACCCCCAAAAAGTACATTTGCCAAAATCAAATATAAGTACCCGGTATATTTTTGCTACTAATAATGATTTTTTAGCTTACCCCAATAATTTCAATTATTATGTCAGTTATTACAAGGATACATTCCAGCATGGAGGAATTTCTTTGGAAGAAATGCTAATCCCTTTTATAATCTTGAAGTCCAATAAATGAAAAAAAAATATTAAATTGCATATATGGATTCATTAGTTCTAAAATCCTTATCTGATCTAAATATTGTTGCAGGAAAATTCTTACGTTTAATGCGTAATAAAAAAGTGTTTGCATTTTTTGGCCCGATGGGTGTTGGGAAAACGACATTTATTAAAGCTTTATGCAATGAATTAGGCGTTGTAGAGATAGTAACCACTCCAACATTTGTCTTTTTTAATGAGTATCAAACTGGCAGTGGTAAAGCAATATATCATTTTGATTTTTACCGAATAAAAAAAACAGAAGAAGTCTTTGATTTTGGTTATGAAGATTATTTTTATTCAGGCAATTTCTGTTTTATTGAATGGCCAGATAAAATTGCCGAATTACTTCCCGAAAATGTTGTTTTTGTTCAAATGATTGAAAATGCTGATGGCAGTAGAACAATAAAATTTCGCTAATCTTAATTTAAAAATACTTGATAATACAAAGTATTTATGTTATTTTGGATGTCTCCTTGTTAAGCAAAATTCATAAATCATTTTATGAGTTAAAAACGTGTGTTATTCCTGGTTATAAATGAACTAATTTATGTTTGAGCTAACGGAGAAAAAGTTTTAATATTTTTTGTGCCAAAACCAGAAAAATTATGTTAGATAAACCAGAAAAATCAGGGTATGTTTTTGGAAAAACAGGTTTCCTTCCACAAGAAGAAATGCTTGAAATTGGTAAAAAGAAAAAAAAACTTGTTATTGGCATTCCTAAAGAGAATAAAAAATATGAAAGCCGTGTTGGATTGACACCTGAAGCTGTTGAAATATTAGTAAACAACGGACATGAAATTATTATTGAAAAAAATGCAGGAATAGCTGCAAATTATACCGATACAGACTATAGTGAACATGGTGGGCAAATTGCAAATAATAAATCCGATGTTTATCAATGTGATATAATGCTAAAAATAGCCCCTCCAACTTTAGAAGAAATTGATCTTCTAAAAAACAACCTGGTACTTTTATCTTCACTGCATTTTCCTTCACATACCGAAGAATATATTAGAAAGTTAATGCAAAAGAAAATAACTGCAATTTATTTTGAAGGATTTAAAGATGATGATAATTGCTATCCCGTTGTACGTTCTATGAGTGAAATAGCAGGAACTACTTCAATTCTCATAGCTGCAGAATATTTAAGTAACGTACATAACGGAAAAGGAGTATTATTAGGAGGCATAACCGGAATTACTCCCACTGAAGTCATTATACTTGGTGCAGGGACAGCTGCTGAATATGCCGCAAGAGCGGCAACTGGATTAGGATCATTTATTAAAATTTTTGACCATTCAATAAGTAAATTAAAAAGATTACAAACTAATTTATCAACAGGCCGGTTATTTACTTCTGTTCTTCACCCACGTGTAATTGAAAAACATTTAAGGTCAGCTGATGTTGTTATTGGAGCTATGCATTTAGGTGATAATGACCCCCAATTCCTCATTACCGAAGAAATGGTGAAAGGAATGAAAAAAGGAGCAGTTATTATCGATTTAAGCATTGACCAGGGAGGTTGTATTGAAACATCAATATGCAGAACTCATTTGAATCCTGTTTACAAAAAGTACGATGTTATACATTACTGTGTACCTAATATTGCTTCGCGTGTTGCAAGGACTGCTTCAATAGCCTTAAGTAATGTATTTAACCCCCTATTGTTAAATATTGCTGAGGCAGGAGGTGTGCAAAAACAACTTAAAGATGACCTTGGATTAAGAAAAGGCGTTTATGTATATAATGGAATTTTAACCAACTCAAGAATTGGCAATTATTTTGGGATACCATCAAAAGATATTAACCTCTTGATGGCTGCATTTTGAGTTATCAGAAAAAAGCTCTTATTTGAAGGCTCCCCGTATGAATAGCTTTTGAGCTTTCCGATACTCGTCCGTTATATATTAAATTAATTTCAAGGTTACCTGCCAATTCTTTGTTAAACATAACATTCCATGTAGCATTATTCCCCGGTTTTAGCCCTTGTAACATTTCATAAGCAATTGATGAGTTAATATCAGAATTGTAATTTATATTTATGTAATTACCCTTAGCCAAGAGATTTCCTTTTTTTGTAATTGAATAATTAATTTCTGCTCCCACATTATTAGTTATATTTTCTTCAATTGATAATTTATTAGATTTAATCGCATAAGTATAATTTACTTCAATCTTTGTTTGAAAACCCGGCTGATATTGAATTTTTATTTCATTTGATATATTATTAATCTCATAATTTTTAAAACTAAAATATTCCGATCTATAAATCTTATTCCCGGTTTCAATATAATCGTGTAAAGTAAAATCATTAAAGAATCTCCAACGCAATTTAAATCCATGCAAATATTTTTTTCTTTCATCAAAACCATTTGATAATAATATTTTATTTGAATTCTGCTGAAAAATATAGTCTAACCCAAATTTAGCATTCGATCTGTTAAACGAGAATGTATTTCGTAAATTCTGGTTTAAGTTAATTACTGTACTATCAGCTGAGGAATAAAATGGGTTTAAACTATGTTCCAGTAACTCATCAGTTGTTTTTTGTGATATTTGAAATGCTAATGCATTTGAAAATTTCGATAATACTTTTCTTAAACCGGTTTTATTTCTCCAAATTACCTCAGGCCTTAAATTAAATACCTGGCTAAATTCATTTTTATAAGTCTTTATATACTCATTTCCGGGCGAATATATACGTATATAATCCGCTTTGTCTTGAAATTGTGCAATCTCAAATTCATTTAATTCGGCAATTCCATTACTATTATAATCATTCCAGGTATATGCCCCCTGCCCAGTTGATACTTTTAAATAGGTATATTCTCTTTTTGGTTCTAAGCCTGATCCGGCTTCATAAAACGTTGAAGAAGAAATAGCACCTTTAAAAATCCTGAAGCTATAATCGATCCTTCCCGAGACAGTATTTTCCTTTTTTTCCAAAGATAGTGTAGTATCAATTACATTAAGTTTACGATATATAAAATTAGTTTTTAATGTATTTGTAGGGTTTTTTAACAGACTATAAGCTATCTGAAAATTCTCTGACCTCATACTACGATTAAGATTATTATTCAAGGGCAAATAATCATCACGAAGAGTATAAGCCAATAAATATTTATTTATAGTAGAATCTGAATTTTCAACATAAAAACGATAAGATAAAAAGCTAAAACTATTTTGAAGTAAACTATCAGTTTGTTCATCATTCCATTCATTTTGTTCTAATTCATTTTCAAAACCCAGTTTTATTAACTTAATTGATTTTGACAGATTTGCCTTATACCTGATAAACCGGGTATTATTTATTTCAGAGCTGGTATTTAATAAACTAGAATTTAAATCTATCCTATAACCCGACTTTTTTACACCTATATTAAGATTATTTTTATAACCATTATAGTGTTTGGCATCAGAAAGTAAACCAAAGCTATAATTACTATTTATCAACCTTTTCCTTTTATAAATAAATCCTATTTCAGTAAAATGTTCATTCTCAACAAACGGTTTTTCCAAATTCCAATCTCGCTCAAACTCTACGGTTCTAAACCGTTCAATTGCCGTAAAATTTTTGTTAATAAGTTGATATGAAACTGTAGATATTAATAAATTATTCAAAGTATCGGTATTTAAAATACTTTTCTTTAAATTTAATTTAATTGCATAACCTATATTATCGGCAGCATCTTGATTAGAAAAAGTATTCAAATCATAGTTGCTCATTGCAAGTTCAAAGTTTGTACTGGTTGAGCTAGTTATATTAAGATCACCTCCAATAGTAATCATTTGTTGTTTTTTGGGGGAGATCAATAATCTTACTGGCTCATAATTCCCCTGTGGAATTCCACTAATAGGTGCGATCCACTCAAAAACTTTCCCGTTTGC
>DAOVYZ010000187.1 GCA_030635365.1 Bacteroidales bacterium | reverse complement strand
GAAGTTTTTTGCCACTAAATATTCCATCCCAATATTGCGATTCTTCATATCCTTTCGAGTAAAAAACTCTTTTACCCCATCTATCAAATACTTCAATCTCAGCATAAGGATATAGTTCCTGCATATTTATTTCCCACTTATCATTAATATTATCTTCATTTGGACTAAATGCTGAAGGTATTTCTAAACAAAAATTATGAGCACTCCTAATTGTAAAGGATGTGTCTATCTCGCATGAATTTTCATCATTTATTATCAAATCGTATATGCCAGATCTGATATCATATAAATTTTCTTCTGAACTTCCATTATCCCAATAAATATAATACGGCTCTATTCCACCATCAATATTCAATTCAACATAACCATCTTGTATGTCAGGACAGGTAGGCCTTCTTATGATTGGATCAACAATCAGCTTATCAGGTTCATCTATACTAACAGAAGTATCAATTTGACAATTATGTAAATCTAAAATATTAATATTATAAATTCCCCCCGTTAAATTATCTACAGAAGCTTCTTCATATTCATAGTTTTGATTATTTTCATTTGACCATACATAGTTATATTCAGGAGTTCCTCCAAACAAGCTTAATGAAATATAACCATCATCCATACCATAACATGAAATATCTTCTTTGTTAACCGTTATCATTAAAGGATCCGGCTGTGTTATGTCAACAGTAGAAACTTCTAAACAATTATTATTATCAATTATAGAAACAGAATAACTTCCTGCATCAAGGCTATTAGCAACATTATCTGTTAATAAAATATTATGAGCCCATGAATAACTATATGGTATAACTCCTCCGGTTGGAGAAACTGTTATTTGCCCGTTATTAAATCCAAAACAAGTGATATTCTCTGATAATAAATTACTTAGAATCTGTTCTGGCTGTGATATCTCAATATAATTAGTTGTTGCACAATTATTGACATCAGATACTGTAACATAGTAGGTTCCTATTGATAATCCATAAATCGAATCAACATTAGCTCCGTTAGACCAGTCAATAACATAACCTCCATTTCCTCCTAAAATATCCAATTTAGCAATACCATCATCATACCCAAAACATGAAATGTCAGTACCCGATATTATTGCTTCTAACAAATCAGGCTCATAAATAGTTGCTGTATCATATATTTCACAATCCTTCGAATCGTATATTGTCACCAAGTATTCACCAGCATCTAAATTTCCAAGATCACTTAATGTTTCGCCATTTGACCATAAGTATGAATATCCACCATTTCCTCCTGTTGCGCTCAATTCTATAGAACCATCTTCATCACCATTACAGGTAATATCATTATTAATTATAGATGATAAGAATGTCGGAGGTTCATTTATAAGTGCTGTATCTAACACCTCACAATTCAAATAATCACTAACTGTTAAATAATATGTGCCTCCTGATAATTCTGATTGATCTTCTGTATTAACAACCAATCCTGAACCATCAGAAGTAACCCAGGTAAATACATATGGATTCTCATCATTTCCTCCTTCAACAGTTAAATCAATAGTTCCATCAGAATCTCCTGCACAAGAAATATTACTTGATATAATATCTGAAGTTAAAATCTTAGGTTCAGTAATTTCAACCGATTTTTCAATTTGGCAAGCCTCTGCACTTAAGGCGGTTACGTAATACCATCCGGGTCTCAAATTATTAATTTGTTGTGTTGTTTGATTATTTGACCATTCATATCCTGTAGCTCCCACTGCATCAATTCTTGCCCAACCATTATCTTCTCCAAAGCATACTACATTTTGCTTAGAAATAGACGCCGATGGTTGTCCGGGTTCCTGTACCAAAATCACCGTATCTTGCGCACAGCCCTTCCAATCCATTACAGTAACATAATACAAGTTCCCTGCTAAATTACCAATAGTATCTGTTGTTGCTCCTGTTGACCAATTATAATTGTAACTTCCATTTCCTCCAAATGGAACAATCCTAATAAAGCCATCTCCAAATCCATTGCAAGTTACATCTGCAATACTATCTGCCGGAGTGAAAAGAGAATCAGGTTCATGAATTAGTATAGTATCTGTTATAATACAACCTTGATTATCAGTTACTGTAACAATATAAGAACCTTGAGAAAGACCTGTAGCTAATGCGTTTGTTTGACTTAACGGATCATCCCACTCATATGTAAAAATTCCAACTCCATTTTCTGCAACAATTTGTGCATATGCATCAGAGTAATGGTAACAAGTAACACTATCATTTGTATTATTGCTATCAAAATATGTATTAGCAGTCGGATGGACAGTAATTATAGCATCAAGACTTGGTCCATCAGCACAACCTGCAACAATAGCTCGTGGAATAATTGTATAAGTTACTTGCTTAGGTGTATAAGGAGGGCTAGTATTATGTAATGAGTCTTCTATTATGTAACCATCAGTTAAATTTACTAAGCCTGTAGAATAATTCGTAATACCTACTGCAGTTGCTGTATAATCAACTGTAACAATACCATCTGTGAGGGTTGTAGGTGTAGATAATGTAATATGTGTATAAGTATCATTACAAATGGTATCATCAAAAATAGTTGCAATTACACGAGGTGTAGGTTCTACCCATATATCAATAGTAATTACTTCTCCGGCATCAGAACATTCATTATCGTCACCGGCATTTACCGTCCATGGAGTAATTACATATCGTACGAGCTGCTTGCTGTCAGAAATATTATCTAATGTTTGAATTATAGCAGTGCCAATATCGTAGCCATTTCCAGAGCTGTTGTTTTCTCCTGTGATGTTAGGATTATCAGCTACTGTCCATGTATATCTAATTCCATTTGTAGTTGTATTAGGGCTTGTAACCATGATATTTGTATCATCGCCATCACAAATTGTATCGTTAACAGCATTGATCTGAACGGTAGGTTCAACCCAGATATCAATAGTGATTACTTCCCCTGCATCTGTACATTCGTTATTATCACCGGCATTTACAGTCCAGGGAGTTATGGTATAAGTAGCTTTTTGAGCTACAAGCCCGCTATTTGTTAAATTATTGCTGATTGCTGTACTAATATCCTGTCCATTTCCGGTACTATTTGCTGCCCCGGAAATATTTGGATCCTCTACAACAGTCCAGGTATACCTTATGCCATTGGTAGTTGTATTTGGGCTGGTAACCATAATATTAGTAGCACTTCCATTACAAATGGTGTCATTTACAGCATTAATCTGTACTGTTGGTTCAACCCAAATAATAACAGTGTCAGCGGTACCGCCACAACTTGTTGGCAATGGGCCTGTTGGATATATTCTGTAAACAACAGAATCAGCAGCTAAAGTAGGATTTTGTAAGGTTTGTTTAATTGTATCACCATCTAACGTAGTTGATGTACCCAAAATACTTCCGGAATATAATACTTCCAGGGTAAATGCTGTTCCGAGTACATTGCTGGTTAATTCAACATGCGCAGTTTCTAAATTACATATTGTATCTAAGCTAGGTGTTGCAGTCACAACCGGACGAGGATTAACAACAAGTGTTGCCGAAAGAACACTTATCTTAGTATTTTCATATTTATCTTTTATAACAACCCTATATCGATATCCATTCATTATAGTACTGGTAGTACTAAGATTAAGTGTATCTGTAGTAGCTCCTGAATATATTCCTCCATCAGATATATCATTCCAACCTAACCCCATATTAAGCTGCCATTGATATGTGAGTGGTTGGCGGCCTGTTGCCACAACAGAAAATGCTGCACTTTCACCGTCACAAACCGCAGTATCTTGTGGCTGAACCCAAATTCTTGGCCTGCATCTGCCTAAAGCAAAGTGCGTACCTAAAGGCGATATATCTCCTGTCAAAGTATCACGAAAGGCAATTGTTCCTATTGCATCACTGTGTTTACCATCTAATAACCAATCACCACCTGCATCGCGTTTTATAATCCTGTTAATATCCTGAAAAGGCGGCGTAAATCCTGCACCATCAAGATTTATATTAAAACTATTACTAGAAAAAGCATTTGCCGTTAAACTCCAATAACCATCATCAAACGCTTGGTATATTTCAACACTATCATCCTCCAAAGGAAGGCCCGAATCGCCCGGATCTACAGGCATAAACTCTGAAAGCACCGATCCTGCAGTTGGTACATTGTTAAGTGTTAAGTTCAAAGGATTATAGTTTGCGTCTGAACCAACAGGGAAAAGATAGTTAGCTGCAGCATTTATTCCCCTCTCAAATTTACCAATCACACGACTCCCTGTTAGCGATGTATAATTAAGTGATGTCGGAGACTGATTAACCAAGTAAAGAATATTTACCCCGGTCTCTACATTTCCTTGTGAAATACTTAATATTCCTGAGACATTCACATTATTCAGTAAAATAATTCTGTTCGTTGTTGAAGTTGCACCGGAATTACTAATGGTTAGATTATTGAATAGTTCTCCTCCTGCACCGGTAATTGATTGAATATTATTTCCAATAAAATTAACCGTACTGGTTCCCGCATTAAACACTCCGGTATTGGCCCAATTTCCTTCCAGATTATAAATACCATTCCCACCGGTAGTACCCATGTTGATATAATGCCCATTTAAGCCTATGGTACCATTATTAGTAATTGTGCCTGCTGTGTTTTCAAGTGTATCTCCCTGAACAAAAGTTCCATTGGTAACTGAAATTGCTGCACCATTATTATTAATCACCTGGGCTTGTAAAGTATTTGACTGAAAAAACAACAAAGAACAGAAAAGAATGATAGCAATCTTCATTAAAGATCGTATCATTCTGCAATTCGTTTGCTTTGTATGTTTATTTCTGTTGTTCATTTATTTTTATGAGGCCTAACAGGTTTTAAAAACCTAACAGGTCTTTTTATTTACAAATTTTTTATATATTCTTTACAATGTTTATCAATAGTTATTTTTATTTTTTCCCATGTTACTTTTTTATTAATCAATACAGGCCAGTCGGCTAAATCAACTTCGTCAAAGTAGTTTAAGCTTTTAAGGGCATGAAATGTATTGCGATCATTGTATTTTGTTTGATAAAATTTAAGTATTTGGCTGATAGAGTACTTGTTAACTAAAAAGTACAGATCGATAAAATCTTTAGAACGTGTACCATTTCCGGCAATGGCATTTACTTTCATTGCTGCTATGTCTGCTTGCGAGTATAGGCGTGTATTTTCTGTTTCAACAATAGGCATCAATAAGTCATAAGAGTGTGTTATAAAATCAAGCTTTATATTCCTGATACTTCCTTTTAAAGTGCTTATGGCACTGAAGTCCAGCACAAACTGATACTCTTTTTCCAAATATTCCAGATAAAAATTGCTGTCAAACGGAGTAAGTGAAAATAAATCCAGATCGACAGATAGCCTGTGTCCTATCTGCAAAGCAAGACCGGTTCCACCAGCGAGATGAAATTGGGCAAACATGCTATCGGCCTGAAGAGCTTTTAGGAGTTCTAATGTATGCTGTTCGATAGCTTCTTTTTGTAACATAAAAAATCCTGTTTAGGAATATTAAAATAAGTCGATATAAAATTAAGCGTCCGCGCATCCAGATATCCAATTTTAATTACGGTTTGGGATAAGTCTTTTAATGAGTAAAACCTTATTAGTTGTTTAAACTCCGACATATTCCCCCGGCTAAGTACACGTTCTACAATAAGTATTATTGAAAAATGAGCATTAAGCTTATCCGGGTCGATATCCCAAAATAATGTATTACGCATCTTCAATCTTTCATTATTGTTTTTTAATTCAATCATTTTGCTATAACTTTTATTTCATTCGAATAAATTTGTGTTATACATTTGTGTTTCAAATAAAATCGCTATTTTTAGCTTCTATATTTCAATTACCATGGAACCCTTATATTTTATTCATATCCTTGTTGTGAACGACAGTGCATGAGGGTTTCATCTATTTTATACAAAAAACGTTACATCCATATTTATGGTTTTTATTTTTGACCCCACCAAGGCAGGATTTTCGCATCTTCAATTCTTGTTTTGTTTAATCCTAATGAATTGTTATTTCCCAACAAAAAATCATCAGCAATTTTTCGAATTTGTTGTTCGAAAAATTTAATGTCAAATGGTTTAATTAACCAATTTACATTCAGAATGTTGCTTACAGGAAATGTAAACAGTCGTTGTTCAACATCAATTTCATTTATCATTGCTTTTTCTTTGGCATAATTAAATATTACCTGCCAGTTAAATGAAAAATTTGTTGCAATAGTTACAATATCAAAAATATCTTTCGGCTCATCTCTTCCAATAATAGCGGTTAGCTTATTCGATAAAATGTTTGACACTGTGTCAATGCTTACCAGATTATTTTCAAGAGGATTGTCAGGCCTATATGCCACATCGTTTACGAATTCCACTTTTAAAAATGTGTCGTTATCATCAATAAAAAAACGGGCAAATTCATCTGTGGCTATGGCTTTACTGATATCAGTTTTAAATTGATTTTGTAATTCGTTTTTAATAAATAGAATATGCTTTGAAAAATCGGGGTCGGCATTTACAAAAAAGTCTAAGTCTTCACTATACCTGTGATTCAGGTAAAAACGACCCAAAGCAGTACCTCCTGTAAGGTAAAACGGCAACCTTAATGTACCCCACCAGTCTAAAAACCTATTCTGCAACCGGTACAAGGTTTTGTAATCTTTTTTGTACAAATTCATATTTATTTCTTAAAGATTCAAATCTTAATTTCTTAACAACATCATCTGAAAGTAACTGCCGGAGTTCTTCCGGCGAAAACAATTGAACAATGGTAAACCATGAAAAGCTTTCTAATAGTTTAATAAAAATTGTCTGCTTATCATAATGGACAATCGTATCCTTCTTGCCCTGCAAAACTTCTTCAATGTCAACGGCAGATATATTATAATCCCACATTATTTGCCGAAATATCTTATGTTGCTCTTTTTTATTCATACTGCAATCTGTTTGCTTTATATGTTTATTTTTGTTGTTCATTTATTTTT